>CAIXNQ010000050.1 GCA_903920835.1 uncultured Bacteroidota bacterium
ATCTACAAATGCTTACTCTGCAAGATTTGATGGTCTAGGACAGGTACAGGTTGCCCCACAGGTATCTACAACTGGAGCGCTTGTAGCCGCACCCATCGGTATTACATTAAAAGATAGGCTTTAGAAAATAGGCTTTAGAGATAGGTTGTGAATTAACTCATAATTTATAACTTATAATTCATAATTCCCAATTCATAACTCAAAAAAATCCCTTCAATTCCTTTCGGAGTTGGAGGGATTTTTGTTTTAATATTAATTCATTTTAATTATCTTGCAAACCATTTAGGTCATTAATTTTGAACCAAACGTTTCTCGTTAATCAAAATTCTACGTAAATAATAATTGAACTGAGTATCGTTGGCTATTTGAAAATAAATTTAATGGTTTAACATTTTTTTTGAGTTTATATATGAATGTCCCCATAGTTTATCTGTGTGTTTTTAGTATTTTTTTGTCGTTAAATCTTTTTTTCTATAATAAAGGATATCAAGGCGCCAATCGTTTTTTGTCGGGGTATTTATTTTGTACAACGTTGTTTTTACTATCTCAATATTTTTTAATATTCAGTACTTCGATTTCTATAATCGCTTTTTTTATAACTGTAATTCCATCGCTGTACTTTTTAATAGGCCCTTTTGCCTATTTCTATGTACGAAGCTTATTACGAGATAATGTGAAATTATCAAAAACAGATTTTCGCCACTTGTTTCCTTTTCTGTTGGTCTTTATCGGAACGCTACCTTTTCTTTTTTCAACCTGGGAGCACAAATGTTTAATTAGTCAAAAGATAATAGCCAATTCTTATATGAGTTCCAACTACAATATTAATTTTTTAGTTCCAAAAATAATCAATCAACTCATCAGACCTCCATTTGCAATATTCTATTTTGTGTTGATTTTTAGAACGTATTTAAAAAATAAAAAAGCTTTTACTACTGATCGCCAAGCTAGGACTATGAAAATTTGGCTAGTTGTTTTCGTTATAAATTTTAGCCTTACAGCACTTTTTTATATTATTGTGCAATTGGCATATTATTTAAACATCAAATTTTTATTAAATCATTCATCGTTTTATTATTTGATCAACAGCATTGCTATGCTTTATTTGGCAATCAACTTTTCATTGGTTTTGTTTCCTCAAATTTTATACGGATTGCCAATCTCTAAATTAGTAATCGAACCCAATAGCGTTAATCAAGATGCTAAACAAATTCGTAATCTAACAAATAGCACTTTTTTCACCAATAAAAATAAATTACTCTTAGTTAATACTTTTTTTTCTAATGAGTATAAAATTGAGATTGAAATAGCAATACAAAATTGGACAACAGAACAGAAATTTTTAGATAAAAATGCTTCCCTTAGTTCCGTTGCTATTTATACAAACATTCCCGCACATCATTTGAGTTACTACTTTAACTCCATATTAAAAATTAAATACACCGATTGGCGCAATAGCTTGCGAGTTGAATTTGCCAAAAAGCAATTAGATTCTGGCTTTACAAAATCGGCAACATTATTCTTGCTTTCTTTCGCAAGCGGTTTTAATTCTCAATATACTTTTAATAGGTCTTTTAAAAGAATTGTAGGATGCACACCTAGTGATTATTTAAAAACAATCCAACAACACTAATTTTCGGTAGTTGTTTTCTTTTCCAAAAGCTGTAATCTTACCCCAAACGGTTAATGACTATTCTCAACAGTTCTAGTGATTTTCGATAGAAAATTGTATCGAAGACAAGTAAAATTCGATTAAAAAATTATTGACGATATGCACCACTTCGAGCGTGAATCGTGTCGGGAAGTTTTGTTGTGTTGCACTGCACAATAACACTCTATTTTGCGGTTTCAATAATTTCAACAAAGGGTTATTAAATCACTTTAATAATATTTTTACAGAAAATCACAACTTTTAAAAAATATTTTGAATAAAAATTGTAATTTAATCTGTGCAAAACGATTCCTAAGGGCAAAATTTCAATAAAAAAACGACCATTATTTATTTTTTTTAAAATTGATTGAAAAAAATATTAAATTGTGTTGCTTTTTTGCCTATATCTAAAATTTGTTATCCACCTTTTGTCATCCGCATTTCAACTTTTAATAATTGTCGTTCATCTACATATTAACTCTAGTTAAACTTTACAATATCCGTTAAATGGTCATAATTAGCCGACCAATTACAAACAAAACTAAAAATTTAAGACAAAAAACTTGACTGGCATTATTTTTTGTTTTTGTTTTACCAAAAATTTTAGCAATGTCTGTAAACGTTTTACAACCAACACTTCAATCAAACCAACAACGTGTTGAATGTCCTTTGCGCTTGGTTTTTTTATTGCAGTTGTGTATCGTTTTTTTGTTAAATGCGGGAGGCGGAATCACTCAGGCTACTGCCGGAATCGTTCAGGCAACTGCCCGAGTCGTTCAGGCAACTGCCGGAATCGTTCAGGCTACTGCCCGAGTCGTTCAGGCAACTACCGGAATCGTTCAGGCTGCTGCCGGAATCACTCAGGCTACTGCCGGAATCGTTCAGGCTACTGCCCGAGTCGCTCAGGGAGTTGTCGGAATCATTCCGACACCGTTCTCAAAAGAATTTCCCTTATTAATCTAAAATTTAAATTATTTTTTTAACCATTTAATATTATAATCATGAAAGTTTTTGTAGACAAAACAGAAGACGGGTTGCAAAACCAAATCGACAATTTTTTAACCAAAGCCACCAGCACCAACTATGCACTGCTTGGGCTCGAAGCTAACAAGCTCTCCGCCCTGCGCAACGACTGGAACCTCAACCGATGGCTCATTCAGAGCAACAATAGCGTTGCCACCTACGTCATGGGGCTCGTGGCATTCAAAAACATTTTGCGCTATGGCGGCAATCTGGGCACCCTGCCGGAACTGCCCGTATTAGAAGCCACGCCGCCCATCACCAGTGGCGGCATGGAAAAAAGATTTAGAGACCTCATTCAAGACGCCATGCGCAGCCCCGCCATGACGGAAGCAATTGCTAAAGACCTTGGCATCGTTGCGCCAGCAGCCATGACCATTGCCAATAAATTTGATGCTAAACCAACTTTTAAACTAACCTATAGCAGCGGCGGACACCCATTGATTGTTTGGAAAAAGGGTCCGTATGAAGGTGTTGAAATTCAAAAAAGCAGCGATGGTACTAATTTCACAAAATTAGACCGCGACTACAAACCCGATTTTATTGACAAAACCGACTTGCCTGCGCCCGCCACCGCCGAGGTTTGGTATTACAGACTCATCTATCTTATTAACGAAACCGAGCACCTCGGGCAATGGAGCGATGTGCAAAAGATTTCAGTAATAGGGCAGTAATAATTGTGAATTATGAATTTAAAGTTGTCGGTTGATTAGTGTTAGGTTTCAAGTTATAACTTAACTTATAACTCATAATTCATAACTCATAATTTACAATTTATCATTCATAATTCACAATTAAACAATTAACAAAATGAAAAAATCTATTTTTTTAATACTGTTCGCCATAGTTGGTTTTCAGTATGCGCTAGCGCAAAGTTTTACTAGCGGTGGTTTAAAATACAATATCACTTCTACCACCACCGTAGAAGTTGCCAATCAAAACCGCACGGCCACTGGCAGCATTACGATTCCAAATCAAGTTACTTACAACAGTACGGTCTATGCGGTATCTCGCATTGGCGATAGTGCTTTTGCCTATACCGTTGCTTTAACATCGGTAGTTATTCCGAGCTCGGTAACAATTATAGGACCTACTGCTTTCAGGAACTGTTCTCGTTTAACATCCATTTCTATTCCGAACACAGTGACCAGTCTTGGTTCTTATTCTTTTTATGGGTGTTCTAGTTTACCATCTATTGCGCTTCCAAACGCTGTAACCAGCATTGGCGCTTATGCTTTTACTTTTTGCTCCTCTTTAACATCTATCACTATTCCAAACCAGGTTACGGCAATTAACGAAAACACTTTTTACTACTGTTCTACTTTAGCAACAGTAAATTTGCCAAGCACCATAACAAGCATTGGTACCTCTGCTTTTGAAAATTGTTCAAATTTAGCATCGATTAACATTCCGAATGCCTTAACCACCATTGGAGATAGTGCTTTTGCGAGTTGCTATAGTTTAACTTCGGCAGCAATTCCAAATACCGTAACTAGTATTGGTGAATATGCTTATTACGGTTGTTCAGGTTTAACCACCATAAATATTCCCAACGCAATAACAAGCATTGCTACTTCTACTTTTGAACTTTGTTCAAATTTATCAGCAGTTACTATTCCAAATGCGTTAACAACCATTGGTGATAGTGCTTTTTTGAGTTGTAATAATTTAACATCAATCACAATTCCAAACACCGTAACCAATATTGGGAATAATGCTTTTTATGGCTGTTCTGGTTTAGCATTAGTGGTTTGTAATATCACGGTTCCTTTGGCCATAGATGGGTCTGTTTTTGATGGAGTAAATCAAGGGAGTTGTAGTTTATCAGTTCCCTCTGGCAGTGTGGCCGACTATCAAGTGGCGGCTGTTTGGCAGAATTTTTCTCCTATTACGAGTCCAAATTCAATTCCATCGCCTACAATGCGCTCCACCTATTGCGGAACTACACTGTTAGCGCTAAATTCTCAGATTCCATTTACATATTACGCCTCTGCGCAACAATATAGTTTTGAAGTTTCAGCTTATGGTGCGGTTATTGGAACCTATACAACAACTAAAAACAATTTTGATTTGGTTAAAATTTCTGGTAGCACTTATGCTACAACTTATTCAATTAGAGCAAAAATACAGTTAGGGGGCGTTTGGGGAACGTATGGAATTGCCTGCAACATCAATACGCCAGTTGTGTCGGCTTCGTCTGTGCCAATGACCAGAGTTAATGAGGCGTTTAGCGGCGTTACGTTGCCTTTCTTAAACTCCAAAATTCCAGCGAATATTGTTAAAGATGCGACCAGCTATCGTTTTGAAATTACCGCCAACGGCGTTACTTCAATTTATGATTCTGCAAATTATAACTTCAGACTTACCGATATTGCGGGTGGTGCCGCTTATAACACAAGTTATGCTATCAGAGCTGCAGGTTTAGTTAACGGCACTTATGGCAACTATGGTGTCTCAACAATAGTAAACACGCCTGTTTTGAGTGCTGCGGCAATCTCAACAATCAAAATCAATACCCCTTTCTGCGGTGCAACATTAGCCGACAATAATTCTAAAATTCCTGCCGAAGTGCTAACTACAGCAACAGGTTACCGTTTTGAAATCACTTCAAACGGAACAACAGTAGTTTATGATTCGGCAGTTTATAATTTCAAATTGTCACAAACAGGAATTACTGTTGCTGCTGCAACTACCTATTCAATTAGAGTAGCTGCATTAATAAACGGTGTTTATGGCAACTATGGTGCCTCTTGCGATGTAACTACTCCAGCGATAGCAGGTGGTGCAAAAACAATTGCAAACAACAACAATGAGTTTAGCGCTGTAGCTTATCCAAACCCGTTTGACAATACATTTGCTTTGAAAGTAAACGGAAGTAAAGAAGCTATCAACATCACTGTTTATGACATGATGGGCAAATTAGTTGAAACTAAAGAAGTAAATT
Source organism: uncultured Bacteroidota bacterium (assembly GCA_903920835.1). Classification (GTDB taxonomy): domain Bacteria; phylum Bacteroidota; class Bacteroidia; order Flavobacteriales; family Flavobacteriaceae; genus Flavobacterium. The sequence continues at coordinate 5,616 of CAIXNQ010000050.1, forward strand.
CAACAGAAGTTGAAAATG
>CAIXNQ010000051.1 GCA_903920835.1 uncultured Bacteroidota bacterium
AGCAATCTAATTTTATTAATTAAATCTCCAGTACCACCTTTCCAATTGTGAGAATTAGCTCCTGATACTTTATTAATGAAATGGTTTGTTTTTCTGCTTTCTTTTCTAAATCACTAACTTTAATGACTTTTGAATTTTCTTTGGTATTTGAAGGGAAAGTGTTTTTTTTAGTAGGTATTTCTTGGGAAAAGACTTTAGAAGTTCCAATACTTAGCAGACAAGTTAATAGAGCGATATAAAATAAGTTTGTATGCAAAGGTTTAAATGCTATTTTTGTAAAAATATGAATGGAATTTTGATATGCCAAACTTACATATAATTTTGGCGTCAAAAATAAACATTTAAAAAAATTATACATCAATCATTTTTATAAAAATTAACTTTAATTTCAATGCATTTATTTTCTAAAATTAAATTTGTGATTGTTATTCTAATTTGTTTTCAATCAACTTTTTCTGAAGGTCAAACCAATTCAAAATTCAAAATAACCCTTGATGCAGGTCACGGCGGAAAAGATTTTGGTGCGGTCTATAATGGAAGAATAGAAAAGAATGTCGCATTAGCAGTTGTTCTAAAAGTTGGAAAAATTTTAGAAAACCAATCCAGTATATCAGTAAATTATACTAGAAAAACAGATGTTTTTATAGATTTAATAGAGCGAGCAAACATTGCCAATCGTGTTGATGCCAATATTTTCGTGTCAATTCATTGCAACGCAAATAAAAATCTCGCTGCCGACGGAACCGAAACCTACGTTATGGGGATGACCAAAAACGCTTCAAGTCTTGCAGTTGCTAAAGCAGAAAATGAAGTGGTAACAATGGAAAAAGATTACAAACAAAAGTATAAAGGGTTTGATCCGAAATCTCCCGAAACAATGATAGGACTTACGGTTTTGCAGGAAGAATATATTGAAAACAGTATCGCTCTAGCTAGTAAAGTAGAAAATGCTTTTGAAACTATAGGGAAAAAAATTAGAGCAGGGGGAGTTAAACAAGCTCCTTACATGGTTTTGCACAAAGCGGCAATGCCGAGAATATTAATCGAAATGGGCTTTATTTCAAATCCGAACGAAGGCACAAAATTAGAATCAGATGAAGGACAAACAGAAATTGCACAAGCTATTGCTACAGCGATTTTGAGTTATAAAAAAGAATATTTTGGTTCAAACGAAATTATTGAAGAAAAACATAAAAATAAAGATGAGAAAACAACAACAGAAGTGATAAAACCTGAAATAAAGAACTCTGAAAAGCCCAAAACAAATCAAGTTGAAAATGAAAAAAAAAATTCAGAAGGAGAAATAACCTATAAAATTCAACTTTCAACCGGAACTAAAAAAATTGCTACAAAACCATCAAATTTTAAAGGTTTAAAAGATATAGAGATTGAAAACGAGAATAAATTGTATAAATATTTTTACGGAAATACCTCGAATTATGAAGAAATCAAAACTTTATTAAAAGATGTAAAATCAAAAGGATATTCGACAGCATTTATAATAACATTAAAAGACGGAAAAAGAATAAAGTAATTGACCTCGAAGCAAGAAATCGAATTATTTATTTTATTTTTGTCCCAAATTAAAAAAAATTGAAAATCACTAAAGAAATTAAAACAGCAATACTTGTTGTATCCTCGATTCTATTATTTATTTGGGGTTATAGCTACTTGAAAGGCAGAGATTTGTTATCTAATTACAAATCCTTTTATGTAGAATATTCAAACGTAGAAGGATTGTCAAAATCAGCAGCTGTGACTATAAACGGATTGGTCGTAGGAAAAGTTTCTAAAATCAATTTAGAAAACTCTACAGGAAAATTAATAGTAGAATTACAGATTAAAACTGATTTTCCAATTGCTAAATCAAGCATAATAAACATCTATGAGCCGGGATTGATTGGCGGAAAACAAATAGAAATTATTCCGAATTTAAAAGATCAAAATCTTGCTGAAAACGGTCAGGTTTTTAAAGGTACAAACAGAGCAGGATTGACTGAATTAGTGAGCGAAAAACTGGCTCCAATTCAAGAAAAACTTGATCGAGTTTTGCTAAATGCTGATAAATTATTAGTTGGAATTAATTCAATTTTAGACAAAAAGACTCAGGATAACATCAAAAATTCGGTTGCTGAATTGAATAGTACTTTAGAACAATTTCATAAAGCTTCTGAAAATGTAAATTCAATTTTGGTCGAAAACAAACCGAAAATCAACGGAATTGTTTCTAATTTCAATCAAGTTTCTAACAATTTCTCTAAAATTTCGGATTCATTAAACAAAGCTGACTTAGGAAAAACAGCAAAAAATTTGCAACTTACTTTAGAAAAAGTTGATAAAATATTAGCGGGTCTGGAGTCTGGCAAAGGTAGCATGGGCAAATTATTGAAAGATGAGGCGCTTTATAATAATTTAACCAAAACTTCAAATGAATTAGAATTGCTTTTGCAAGATGTTCGTTTAAATCCAACACGATATATTAATGTTTCTGTTTTTGGAAAGAAAAACAAACCTTATGTGGCGCCAGCAAATGATTCTACTATAAAAAGTAAAAAATAAATTGATTATGAACTACATATCAAACATTTTATTTGCCATTTTATTAACCGTTGGAACTGGTTTTTTTGTTAAAAACATAAAAAAAATCATTCGGAATATTAAACTGGGTAAAGACATAAATCGAAGTAATGATTCCAAACTGCGCTGGAAAAACATGGCGATGATTGCCTTAGGTCAATCAAAAATGGTGAAACGACCGATTGCTGGAATTTTACATATTTTTGTTTATGTAGGTTTTGTTATTCTCAATATCGAATTGTTAGAAATCATTATCGACGGGCTTTTCGGAACACATCGTGTTTTCTCATCTTTAGGTTTGCCATACACAATATTAATTTCCTCTTTTGAAATTCTTGCTGCAATCGTGCTTTTTACAGTCATAATTTTTTGGTTGAGAAGAAACGTAATTCAATTGAAACGTTTTGTGAGTTCTGATTTAAAAGGTTGGCCAAAATCTGATGCAAATTACATTTTATATTTTGAAATTGTTTTGATGAGCTTATTTTTCTTAATGAATGCAAGCGATATACATCAACAAATGCAAATACCTGAAGCATTTCCAATTTCAAAATATATTTTTCCTGTTTTCAGTAATTTGAATCACGGAACGGTTGAAATTTTAGAAAAATTATTTTGGTGGATGCACATCACCGGAATTTTGATTTTCTTAAACTATTTATATTACTCCAAACATTTACACATTTTACTGGCTTTTCCGAACACCTATTATGCGGACTTAAATGCCAAAGGAAAATTTGACAATCTAGAAAGTGTGACCAAAGAAGTGAAGCTCATGATGGATCCAAATGCAGATCCTTTTGCAGCAGCTCCAATAGATGAAAATTCTGTTCCAAGCAAATTCGGAGCAAGCGATCTCATGGATTTGAATTGGGTTCAATTAATGAACGCCTATACTTGCACGGAATGTGGAAGATGTACTTCTGCTTGTCCAGCTAATCAAACAGGTAAAAAACTTTCTCCTCGAAAAATAATGATGGATACCAGAGATCGTTTGGTTGAGGTAGGTAATAACATTGACTCAAACAACGGCGTATTTGTTACAGATAACAAATCACTTTTAAACGATTATATTTCGGTTGAAGAACTTTGGGCATGTACCACTTGCAATGCTTGTGTTGAAGAATGCCCAGTTAACATTAGCCCTTTGTCTATAATTATGGATATGCGTCGTTATTTGGTAATGGAGCAAAGCGCAGCCCCAATGTCTTTAAACGCAATGATGTCCAATATTGAAAACAATGGCGCACCTTGGCAATACAACCAAATGGACAGGTTAAATTGGAAGGATGAATATTAGAATATCAAATAATTTTTTAATAAAGTGGTGAGGCTTGACAAATAGTTAATAATAATTTTAAAAGTAAAATATTAAGAAATGGACTCAAAAGAAATTGAAAAAAGCCTCCAAGAGCATACAGAAAACGGACAAAAAGTTAGTCCAATTCTGCCCGAAGGTGTAAAAAATTATTTAATTGATATTGACGGAACTGTTTGTGACGACATTCCTAATGAAGAACCAGAACGAATGTTGACCGCAGAACTTTATCCTGATGCTTTGGTAACTCTTAATAAATGGTATGATGAGGGCCACATTATTTTCTTTTTTACTTCAAGAACGGAAGCACACAGAGAATATACTGAAATTTGGTTAAAAAAACACGGTTTCAAATACCACGGAATTTTGTTTGGAAAACCACGAGGCGGCAATTATCACTGGATAGATAATCATTTAGTCAAAGCAACTCGATATAGAGGGAAATTTACTGATTTAGTAGAAAAAGAAGTTACAATTCAGGTTTTTGATGACGAGCATCACGAATAAATTTTAGAATTGACAATTTATAGCGTTGTCACTATACAATTAAAAATATGTCAGAAGTATTAATAGTGCCAACAATGGCAGAAATGTTAGCTCAAGGCAAACAACCCGAAGTATTGTTTTGGGTAGGTTGTGCAGGAAGTTTTGATGATCGAGCAAAAAAAATAACCAAAGCTTTTGTAAGAATTTTAAATCAAGCCAAAGTTGATTTTGCAGTTCTCGGAACAGAAGAAAGTTGCACAGGAGACCCAGCAAAAAGGGCAGGAAATGAGTTTTTGTTTCAAATGCAAGCCATGATGAATATTGAGGTGCTCAATGCTTATGAAGCTAAAAAGATTGTAACCGCTTGCCCTCATTGCTTTAATACTTTGAAAAATGAATATCCAGAACTAGGAGGGACTTATGAAGTTGTTCATCACACAGAATTTTTAAAATCACTTTTAGACTCAGGAAGACTAACCATAGAAGGAGGTCAATTCAAAGGAAAAAGAATCACTTTTCACGACCCTTGTTATTTAGGCAGAGCCAATTCTATTTACGAAGCACCCAGAGATTTAATTCAGAAATTAGATGCCGAGTTGGTTGAAATGAAACGTTCAAAAGCAAATGGTTTATGCTGTGGCGCGGGCGGTGCTCAAATGTTTAAAGACGCAGAAAAAGGAGATAAAGAAATAAATATGGAACGAACAGATGACGCTTTAGAAGCGCAACCAGATATTATTGCTGCTGCTTGTCCTTTTTGCAACACAATGATGACTGACGGAGTAAAAAATAAAGAAAAAGAAGCTCAAGTTAAAATTATGGATGTTGCCGAATTAATTGCAGCTGCTCAAGATTTATAGACTCGAGAAAAAGATGCAAGAAACAAGATTCAACAAGAAAGATGCAAGAAACAAGACTTTCAACTAAAAACTAAAAACTTACAACTAAAATGTACATTCCATTTGAAAATTTACCCGAAGAATCTAAAATCTGGATTTATCAATCAAACAGAAAATTTTCTGAGGAAGAAATGAATGAAATTGCATCTGATTTAGAAGTTTTCATTCAAAATTGGAGTGCACACGGAACAAGTTTAGAAGCTTCATTTTTACTTAAATACAATCGATTTATTATTTTAGCAGTAAATCAAGAAGTTCAAACAGCAACTGGTTGTTCGATAGATGCTTCGGTTCAAATGATTCAAAATCTAGAACAAAAATTCAAAGTGGATTTGCTCGATAAAATGAACGTTACATTTAAAAATGGCGAACATGTTGCGCATAAATCACTTTTAGAATTTAAAAAAATGGCAAAAGACAAAGCCGTTACAGAAAACACAATCGTGTTTAATAATCTCGTAAATTCTATTGAAGAATTTAATGAAAACTGGGAAGTTCCTGCTGGAGAAAGTTGGCACAGTCGGTTTTTTTAAACCTATACTAAATGTATAAATCACTCAAAAACATATTAATAATATGTTTGTCTTCTGTAATTATTTTTAATTGCGGAACCAAAAAAAGCATTCCATCATCAACCGCAATTGAAGAACCAGTTTTGCCTGGCAAAGAAATAATTGTTCCAACTTATGAACAAGAATATGTCTCTTTTGGACAAAAAAAATGGGTTGACAGCATTTATAACCAAATGTCTCTTGAAGATAAAATCGGGCAATTGTTTATGGTTGCTGCTTATTCTAACAAAGATTCAATTCATTTTAATGCTATTGACAAACTTATTTCAAAATACAAAATCGGCGGATTAATTTTCTTTCAAGGTGGTCCCGGTCGCCAAGCCAGATTGACCAATAGATTTCAATCTAAGTCAAAAATCCCTTTGTTTATAGGTAATGATGCCGAATGGGGACTCAGCATGCGATTGGATTCTACCTATCGTTATCCTTGGAATATGACTTTGGGCGCAATTCAAAACTTGAGACTAGTTGAAGAAGTGGGCAAACAAATGGGTGCTCAATGCAATCGTCTAGGAGTTCATTTTAATTTTGCACCTGTTTTAGACATCAACACCAATCCAAAGAATCCAATTATTGGGTTTCGTTCTTTTGGAGAAGATAAAATTAACGTAACCGACCATGCTATTGCTTTAATGAAAGGCGTTCAAAGCCAACAAGTTTTTTCAACAGGAAAACATTTCCCAGGACATGGCGACACTTCAACTGATTCGCATAAAGGATTACCAACGGTTGATTTTTCTGCTGAACGACTTGATGAAGTTGAGCTATATCCTTACAAGAGATTATTTAAAGAAGGACTTTCTTCAGTAATGGTAGCACATTTGAATGTTCCTTGTTTGGAATTAAGAGCGAATTGTCCTTCTTCGTTATCTTATAATATAGTTACTAATATCCTCCAAACCCAATTAGGATTTAAAGGACTTATTTTTACAGATGCTCTAAACATGAAAGGAGCTAGTAACTATAAAACGCCTGGCGATATTGATTTAGATGCTTTTACTGCTGGAAATGATATCCTTCTTTTTCCAGAAAATGTTCCTTTAGCTGTCGAAAAAATTAAAAAAGCTTATCAAGACACTACCATTTCTCAAAAACGATTGGCTTTTTCTGTAAAAAAAATCCTTAAATACAAGTTTGTTGCCAATTTGAATCATTATAAACCTATTATTTATAACGATTTGAATAATGATTTGAATCCAGTTTCGACAGATGCTTTGCAATATCAATTGTATGAAAATGCGATTACAGTCCTCAAGAACGAACAAGAAATTTTGCCTATTAAAGATTTGAACAAAAACAAAATTGCCTATGTCAAATTGGGCGACGATTCTAATAGTGCGTTTGTTTCTACAATAAAAAAATATGCAGAAGTTACCGAAATTCCCAATGCCAACATAGATAGTTTAAATGTCAAATTAAAACCTTTCACAACAGTAGTTGTAGGCTTTCACAAATCGGACAAAGCATGGAAAAAACAAGACTTTACTGATGCCGAATTACTTCAAATTCAACAATTGGCAAAAAACAATCACGTAATTTTAGATGTTTTCGTAAAGCCTTATTCGTTATCTCAAATTCAAGATTTTAAAGACATTAAAGGTCTAGTTGTTTCTTATCAAAATTGTGATATTTCTCAAATTGTTTCTGCTGAACTGCTTTTTGGAGCCATTGAAGCAAAAGGAAAACTACCTGTTTCAATTAATGCTGAATTTAAAGTAAATTCGGGACTTCAAACTAAAAAACTCAATCTACTTGGGTTCTCAACTCCCGAAAATGTTGGAATGAATTCTGAAATTTTAACTAAAATTGAGCCTATTGTCAACAAAGCAATTGAAAATAAAATGACTCCCGGGGCACAAATTTTAGTGGCGCGTAAAGGAAAGGTTATTTACCAAAAATCTTTTGGATTTCAAACTTATAATAAAGAAACAAAAGTCAACAATGAAACACTTTATGATGTTGCTTCGGTTACTAAAATGATTGCCACTTTGCCCTTAATTATGCAATTTTATGATCAAAAGAAAATTAACCTCGATACCAAACTAGGTTCAATGCTTCCCACGTTTTCAGATTCAGACAAAGCCGCTATTTCTTTTAAAGAACTTTTGTCGCATTATGCCCGTTTGCAAGCTTGGATTCCTTTTTATAAAGCTACTTTAGACAGCTTGAAAATGCCTTCAGAGAAGTATTATAGCAAAACTTTGACCACTACATTTTCTAAACAAGTTGCAGAAAATTTATACCTCAGAAATGATTATCACGACACCATCATAAAAAAAATTAAAGACAGCAAACTCTTGTCCAAACTGGAATACAAATACAGCGATTTTACTTTTATTTTAATGAAAGAATATCTCGAAAAAGCAACAGGAGAGCGACTGGACAATTTGGTCAATGATAATTTTTATTCCAAAATCGGAATGAATAATACGCTTTACAATCCTTTGAAGAAGTTTTCTAAAACCGATATTGCACCTACCGAAATTGATAATTATTTCCGCTATCAAGTTTTGCAAGGATATGTCCACGATATGGAAGCTGCCATGGAAGACGGCGTGGGCGGACATGCAGGAATTTTTTCAAATGCGATGGATGTCGCAAAAATGATGCAACTTTTCTTGCAAAAAGGATCTTACGGAAATCAAACCTATTTTTCTGCCAAAACTTTCGATGATTTTAATACCTGTTACTATTGTCCTGAAGGCAATCGTCGCGGATTGGGTTTTGACAAACCGCAATTGGGTAAAGAAGGACCAACTTGCGGATGTGTTTCAGCCAAAAGTTTTGGTCACACGGGCTTTACTGGAACAATGGCTTGGGCAGATCCAGAAACTGAGCTTATTTATATTTTTCTTTCTAACAGAACTTATCCCGAAGCCACAACAAACACGCTCTCTAAAGCAAATATTAGAGAAGATATTCAAAAAGTTATTCAAGACGCTATTATTGAAAAATAGCATCATTTGAAAATAAATTCAATCATTATTGTTATGAAAAAACATCATTTTAGTCCCATTCGTTGGGGCTTGCTGGTTATACTGTTTCTTTTTAGTTCTACTGTTCTTTTCAGTCAAAAGAAGAATTCTGAGCTTGTTCTTAAATCAAAAAATCCTCAAGAAATTTTTGGCAATCCCGACATACTTGCTTTTTCTTACAGCAGTTATCGTCAAAATTCAAGAAAAATCGAACCGACTATTGACGAAATCAAAGAAGATTTACGAATTATGAAAGCTCTTGGCGTGAAACTCATTCGTACCTATAATTCGCAACAATATGACCATTCAAAAAATATCTTAAACGCTATAAAATCGCTTCAACAAGAAGATTCTAAGTTTGAAATGTATGTAATGCTCGGCACTTGGATTGAATGCGAAGGTGCGTGGGGCTCTAATCCAAACCACGAACTTGGAAATACTAAAAACAATAGTGCCGAAATCGAGCAAGCAATTGCTTTAACGCAACAATATCCCGAAATTATTAAGGCAATTGCTGTTGGCAACGAAGCAATGGTGCATTGGGCAAGCAGCTATTTCGTAGCTCCAAAAGTGATTTTAAAATGGGTGAATTACCTTCAAGCAAAAAAGAAAGAAGGCAAGCTTCCTGCGAATATCTGGATTACGAGTTCAGATAATTTTGCCTCATGGGGTGGCGGAGATACGAGTTATCACAATTCCGACCTGGCGCAATTAATTAAATCGGTAGATTTTATTTCGTTGCATACTTATCCGTTTCACGACACTTTTTACAATCCTTCGTTTTGGGCAATTCCTGAAAATGAAGCGCAGCTTTCTGCAACCGAAAAGATTGATGGTGCGATGCAACGATCTATAAATTATGCCATTTCGCAATATCAAAACACTCAAAAGTATTTAAAATCAATAGGAATATCTAAACCTATCCACATTGGCGAGACAGGTTGGGCGTCGAATGCCAGCACTAATTATGGTGCCACTGGGTCTATGGCTGCCGATGAATATAAAGCCAAAAAGTTCTATGATTTAATGCGGGCTTGGACAAAAAATGAACACCTGAGTTGTTTCTATTTTGAACTTTTTGACGAAAAATGGAAAAATAGCACCGATGCTGGCGATTCTGAAAATCATTTTGGGTTGATTGACCTCGATAATAAGGTTAAATATGCGCTTTGGAATTTGTTTGACAACGAAACTTTTAAGAACCTGACTCGAAATGGAAAACCACTCATAAAATCTTTTGATGGAGACCAACAAAAATTATTAAATCAAGTGCAGTTACCGCCTTTACAATCCGAAATTGGGGTTGTTGCAACCGATTGGATAAATGCCAACAGAAAAACTGGTGCCATTGTCACCGAATTAAATTATCTGGTTTTTAAAAATGTTGATGCTAATTTAGTTTCTAAAACATATCCGAGTGCGTCTTTAAAACCCAATGCTTGGGACGGCACTTGCGGAATCAAATTGACTCAAAACGGCACATTAATAATTAACACTGGTTCGGGAGCTTGGTGGGGTTGTGCGCTAGAAATGCAAAGTGGTGGCAGAGGCGAAAACCTGAATGATTATAAAAACGGCTACCTCCATTTTGAAATTAAAGGAACTACGGCATCATCTTTCAAGATTGGCTTTCAATCGGGGGTTTATGCTAAAGGTACGCAAGTCAATCACGGTATTATTTTCGGGAAAATCCCAGAGTATAAATTGACCAACGAATGGGTGAGCTATCAAATTCCGATTTCAAAATTGATGAACGGTTCTGGACTAAACGACGTTACAAGTCCATTGTTTTTGCTTGGAGATGGTAATTTTGATGGCAAAATTATCGAAATTAGAAAAGTATTTTATTCAAAAAACTGATGGATATTTAAGGTTTAATTAATCTATTAAAGCAATAAATTATAATTCTACTGTTTGCTTGAAACTCTCACTGGGTTGTAGATTATGATGTTGGTAGATAAAAAGTAGGAATACTTATCTGTCAAGCAAAAATATAAATCTTACCAGTGCGAGGATGAATCTCGGGAGGTCTCGGACGCATCTCGGGAGGTCTCGGATGCATCTCGGGAGTGCGAGGATGAATCTCGGGAGGTCTCGGACGCATCTCGGGAGTGCTAGGATGAATCTTGGGAGGTCTCGGATGCATCTCGGGAGTGCTAGGATGAATCTTGGGAGGGTTAGGATGAATCTTGTGAGTGCTAGGTCTTATCTCTGGAGAGCGAGGAGGAGTCTGACTTGGAATAAAAGAAAATACATTGAAAAAATATACACGATTCAAAAAAGGGTACATAAACAAAAAAGGGCAAGTAATTACGTCTAAAATATTAAAAGAAAGTCAATAATGGTTCGTAATAACTATGGTTTCGTTGCAATTGAAATCCAAAAAATGAACTATATTTTGTAACTTTTATTATTTAAAAAAGGCAATCGTAAAAAAAGACAGAAATATGAATTTGTATCTTAAAACCTACTACCTAAAACCCTTCCCAACAAAGCAATTATAAAAAGTTTTTTCGGGCATTTCCAAATCACCCGAAGGTCTTCTAAAAACGAGGTTTCTTCGTCCAGAAATTTAAATAGAAGAGCGGCATCACCTTGTTTAAACAAAGAAGAGAAAATAGTAGCGCCCAATTCGTTTTTTTGGTTTAAAATATCAAGCAACAACAAATCATAAAACCAGAATTTCGTTTTTTTATGAAATTTTCTAAAATCAGACTTTGTTTCTAAAAAGGTAACTAGTTTACTTGAAATTTTGTAAGTATTTTTAAAAGTATAACCTGTACTCGCTTTAGTCCATCCGCCAGCCGAACCAATGTTTATGATGTTTTTAGTATTGTGTTTCCAGAACGGATAACTCGTCATCGGGATATTTCCCATTTCTTTTTCAATAATTTCATATTCTGTAATGCCCAATTGTCGAATATATTCTTCAATTTCATATTCATATTCCGACCTGATCAACAATTCTTTTGAAAATAACGTATATTCAATTAAGGCTTCATTAGCAGAGGTTGGCAAAACATACATAAACCGAGTATTGCCTTTTTGAGCTACCGAAAAATCCATAAATGTAGCACAATTTGGGTCAAAAATAGCTTCTTTGGAACGAATAAACCAACCAATAAAATGCTGTTGTAACAACGGATATTTGTTTTGGTTTAAAATTATTTCAGGGTCGAAAATTGAATTGAAAATTTTATCGCATGAAAAAGTTTCATTAGTAGTTTTGATAAGACATAAATCTGCTTTTTCTTCAAAACTAATAACATTTTGATTTTCAAAATAAATATTTGTTTCGTTCACAATTTGCTCAAAAACCATGTTATAAAAATCAATTCCTTTTACAAAATTATATTGATAAGGAGCCAAATCTAGCTTGGTTTGGAAGTTTTCATTTTTAAACCAAGCATTGTTCCATTGATGGGTGGTAATATCAGAAAACAAAGCGGTTTGTTCCCAAAAACACCAAGTTCTATCATTGGTTTTCTTTAGAGAATTATCGATTAATAAAATAGATTTTTGTTTAAATTTTCCTGAATTAATCATTTCTTTTACGACCATCAAGGCCGCTAATCCAGTACCAACGAAAATGTAATTGTAGTGCTTCACGTTTCAAATATATAAATCTTTCAAATATTCTCAGTATTTTTGGACGTAATTATACAGAATTTATGAATCAGTCACTTGAAGAAGTAAATCAATCAGTACTTACCAACGGCAAAGCCAAAGGGTTTAAAAAAATTGCTGCTTTTCTTGGCCCAGCTTATTTAATAAGTGTTGGCTATATGGATCCAGGCAATTGGGCAACCGATTTAGCTGGAGGAAGTCAGTTTGGTTATAGTCTGCTGTGGGTTCTAGTTATGAGTAATTTGATGGCGTTACTTTTGCAAAGTCTCAGCGCACGATTAGGAATAGTAACGCAGCGCGATCTTGCTCAAGCTTCTCGTGAAACCTATTCGCCTTTCATTAATTATATTCTTTATTTTCTTGCCGAAATTGCCATTGCTGCCTGCGACCTAGCCGAAGTATTAGGAATGGCAATCGGAATCAATCTTCTGTTTCATCTTCCTTTAATTGAAGGCGTTTTGATTACCGTTTTAGATACCTTTTTACTTTTATTTCTAATCAATAAAGGCATCCGAAAAATGGAAGCTTTCATCATGACTTTAGTAGCAGTTATAGGTTTGTCATTCTTGTTTGAAATGATTTTTGCTCAGCCCAATTTGTCTAATGTAGTTGTGGGTCTTATTCCGACCTTGCCCAATGAAGGCGCATTATACATTGCTATCGGAATAATTGGAGCTACTGTAATGCCGCACAATCTTTATTTACACTCCTCTTTAGTCCAAACCCGAAAATTCAACCGAACTGAATCTGGAATCAAACAAGCCCTAAAGTTCAATTTGATTGATTCAACCATTGCTTTGAATTTAGCTTTTTTTGTCAATGCTGCGATATTAATTCTTGCAGCAGCTACTTTTTTTAACAATGGACTTTTTCATGTAGCCGAAATAAAAGATGCGCATCAGCTTTTAGCACCACTTTTAGGGACAAAATGGGCACCCATTTTATTTGCAGTAGCACTTATTGCAGCGGGTCAAAGCTCAACAATTACGGGAACATTAGCTGGACAAATCATTATGGAGGGATATCTAAACTTGCGGATACAACCTTGGGTGCGTCGAATCATTACTCGATTGATTGCAATTGTTCCCGCAATGATGGCTATTCTTTATTTTGGCGAAAGTGTTACTGGAAAATTGTTGCTCTTTAGTCAAGTCATTTTGAGTTTACAATTGGGTTTTGCAATCATTCCACTCATACATTTTGTTAGCGACCCGATAAAAATGAAAGGTTTTCAAATTAAACCAATTACAAAAGCACTCTCGTGGATAGTTGCCTTAATCATAGTTTTATTAAATGCCAAATTAGTTTTTGACGAAATATTCAGATGGTTGACATCATCAAAAAATCCGTTAATTTTGTGGTTTACTGTTGTTCCTTTAGCAATTAGTTTTTTGATACTGCTACTTTATATCGTTTTCAAACCTTTTATTACAAAAGCAAGAAACACTATTAACAATCATTTGCCTCATAACTTTGAGTTGAATTTTTCTCATTCTAAAGCCTATCCAACCAAAAATATAGCTATTGCAATTGATTTTTCAAATGCCGATGAAAAAGCATTAAATCACGCTTTTGAGCTTGGCGGAACTTCAGCTAACTATACCTTAATTCATATTGTAGAAACAGTGGGAGCGATGCTATACGGCGGAAATATAGACGATCACGAAACCACAACTGATGAAAAACTATTGCTACAATATCAAGAATTATTAGAATCTAAAGGATATAAAGTCTCACTCTTATTAGGATTTGGAAAACCAAACAAAGCCATTCCTAAACTCATTAACGAACGTGATTTTGATGTCTTAGTAATGGGAACTCACGGACATTCAGGTTTTAAAGATCTACTTTTCGGTACTACCGTTAACAAACTCCGACATGAAATTTCAATTCCATTATTTATCATTAAAGTAGATTCGTAGGTTTGTATGAAATAATATTTAATAAAATCTTATCTTTATTTTATTTAAAGTTTTTTATACAACCCATTCGCAACCAATGCATCTCACTTCACACCAATCTAGTATCTAATTTCTTCCCAAAAAACTTTTCAAAAAACCTTTAATAAAGTTTTGGTATTAAAAAAAGCTGATTACCTTTGCCGACCCTTTTGGGGGGTATGAGAGTTCATTGATTTAGATTTGGAGGCTGAAAAAAATAAAAAAAATATTTTCAAAAAAGCTTGTTAGATTAAAAATAATAATTACTTTTGCACCCGCTTTGAGAGACAAGCGATACATTAAAACACGATCATAGACATATTGAATTGACAGCCGTTTTGAGGGAGACTTCAAAACAAAAAAGAGAGTAAGAGAATCGAGAGATTTTAAAAAAGACTAGCCTTTGTCTAAAATACGATGCAGAGCCAAAAGTTCAGCAAAATAATATACGATGAAGAGTTTGATCCTGGCTCAGGATGAACGCTAGCGGCAGGCTTAACACATGCAAGTCGAGGGGTAGGGCAGCAATGCTTGAGACCGGCGCACGGGTGCGTAACGCGTATGCAATCTACCTTTTACAGCGGGATAGCCCAGAGAAATTTGGATTAATACCTCATATTATAATGAATTCGCATGAATTTATTTTTAATGTTCGAACGGTTAAAGATGAGCATGCGTCCCATTAGCTAGATGGTAAGGTAACGGCTTACCATGGCGACGATGGGTAGGGGTCCTGAGAGGGAGATCCCCCACACTGGTACTGAGACACGGACCAGAC
>CAIXNQ010000052.1 GCA_903920835.1 uncultured Bacteroidota bacterium
AAACTGCGTCTCATAGAAAAAACAAGACCTTTGTTTTTTAATTGTTTGAAATAATGGGTCTTTAAAAGGGAGTAAACTTCTATACTCATTTTTATCGTTTTATATTTTTTATCTCAAATAAACAGTTATCATCATCACATTTTACCTAACTAATTCCAACATATTATGAAATCAGAAACAAACGAAATGCAAACATCAAAATTCCCTTTACTTATTGACGATTTATCATTGTTTAATAGCGCCAGTGGTTACGTCAGCCCTTTTAGAATATTTTTTGCCTACTCTAAAAGAATCCCTAATATCATAACTATTGACGATTTGAAAATTGAAACTTTCAAAAAGTGGTTTGAAAAAAAATACCAAAATGATATAGTGCAACAACACTATTCACACGATTACAATACGCCTAAAAAGATTGTCGAAAATGCACATCACAATTATCTATTGCAAAATGGGTTACTAGTGAATATTGAATATACTTCGGTCTTTTTTTTCCATACCGAAGATCAAAAGGAATTGGCTAATGAGCTTTTTGAAGAGGCCAAAAAATTTTTATACACCCAAAAGAAAACTACAGAAATTTGTTTAATCTATGTTCAAAATGGTGACTTAAACACACAGAATGTTGAAATAAAAAAACCAAAAATTGATTTTGACATTCACTACAATGAAGATTTTCATCCTATTCATAAAGAAATTGTAAAGCAACTTAACAAAAAAGACACCAAAGGTCTTTATTTGTTTCATGGGCAACCAGGAACAGGCAAAAGCACTTATATTAAATTCTTGATACACCAACTCAAGAAAAAAGTCATTTTTATCTCACCCAAAATGGCTGGCGAATTGGATAATTTGAACATGACTCCATTTTTGTTAGATAATAGAAATACTATTTTTGTTATAGAAGATGCAGAAGAACTGATTACTTCTCGTCAAGAGGTTAGAAATTCCAATCTTTCGATGTTGCTAAATTTAACCGATGGTTTACTTGGCGAGAGTCTAGGAATTCAAATCATTGCGACATTTAATACTGATGTAAAAAATATTGATAAAGCACTCTTACGAAAAGGGAGGCTTTCTCAAATTTATGAATTCAAACCACTTTCAATGGATAGAACCAATAAATTATTGCAAAATCTGGGACACAACATTAGAGTCGATATGCCAATGCCTGTAACTGATATCTTCAACTTTGATGTTGACAATCATTATATTCCGAAATTAAATAAAGCTGTAGGTTTTGGAAATTAATACTTCTCAATTTTATTCTAGTTCTATTTTTTAAATTCTATAATTCATAAATTAATTCTTATCAATATTATGTCAAAACTAAAAATACTATTTTTCACTGGTGCTGGAATATCCGCAGAAAGTGGACTACAAACTTTTAGAGATTCCAAAGATGGCTTGTGGAATAATTTTAAAATTGAAGACGTTTGCACTCCAACGGCTTGGGAAAAGAATCCCTCATTAGTTTTGGAATTTTATAACCAAAGGCGAAAACAATGTAAAGAAGCGCAACCTAATTTAGCACACGAATTAATTGCAAAATTAGAAGCACATTATGATGTAACTGTAGTAACGCAAAATGTTGACAATCTCCACGAAAGAGCAGGTTCTACCAAAGTGATTCATTTGCATGGCGAATTGATGAAAGTACGTTCTACTATTGATAGTTCTTTAATTTACAATAGAGAAGATGCTATTGTAATTGGTGATTTATGTGAAAAACAAAGTCAATTGCGACCGCATATCGTTTGGTTTGGTGAAGGATTAGATAATGATTTGTTGGATAATTCAATTAAAGAAGCAATGACTTGTGCTGTTTGTGTGGTTGTTGGTACTTCGTTACAGGTCTATCCTGCAAACACACTTCCAGATTTTGTGCCGTTTGGAAGCCAAATGATCGTTATTGATCCTATGATTAATAAAATAGATTTTGATAAAAAGCGTGACATACAGTTTGTCAATAAAAAAGCTGTTGAAGGAATGCAAATGATTTATGATGCGTTGCTAAATTTAGGATAAATTGAAAACATCCTCTTTGCTTAGCTCTAAGATTATTTTGGAAATGAATGAAAGTTCACGGCAATTTTTGTTTTTACTATCAAAAATTACATCACAGAAATAGTAAATGCGGTGATTAAATTGTTTAATTACCGCAATATTGCGGTGATTAAACTAATTTAAAAGAAAGAAACAAACTTATTCAAACGATAAATATTTAGTATTATTTGTAATATAGAAGTCTCTAATCGTTTAGAAAACGATTGTAACTTTGTAAAAAATAATTTTGTAAAGCATTGAATCCAATGGCTTGAAGCAGATTATAATAGAGCCTCGTTTTCTAAATGAAATATGATTCTATAAATTTATTACGTTGATAAATAATTATTCAATAACCATATCTTTCAACTTTTCTCTATAGGCTTGTAGCAAATTTGTTTTTGAAATAGTGCCGTAAAATTTCCCATTAATTAAAACCGGCAAAATAATAGCTTCCGAGACATCGAACTTATCCATTATAGCTTCCATTCCGTCATCGTGATTAATAATGGCTTTCGGTTGAGAAATTTGCTCTTTAACGGTTGTAAATTTTGATTGTAAAGGATTTGAAATAAGCAATCTTATAGTTTCAAAATTTAAAATTCCGACTAAAAAATTCTTATCATCAACAACGGGAATTAATTGAATATTAGATTCGTTTACAACCTCAACCAAATGTTCTAAAGATTGATTTGGACTAATTGTTGGAACATCTGTGCTTACTAATTTTAGAAAATCAATACTTTGTAAGATATTTTTGTCTTTGTCGCTAGTAAAAACTTCACCACGATCGGCAAGTGCTTTAACGTCCATCGAATGGTTTTCAAATTGTTTTGAAACAGCAAAACTAATAGAAGAAACTATCATCAAAGGTACCATCAAATCATAGCCACCAGTGATTTCACCAATTAAAAAGATGGCAGTTAGTGGAGCATGAAACAATCCGCTCAAAATTCCAGCCATGCCGACAATCGTAAAATTAGCAATAGGCAAAGTGCTCGACAAACCCAGAAGATGAATAGATTTTGCAACAAAAAAGCCCAGATAAGATCCGACAAATAAGGAAGGTGCAAAATTACCTCCGTTGCCACCCGAACCAATCGTTAGACCAGTAGCATAGGATTTTAGAAACACTATAATTCCAACAAAAGCCAAGAGCACCCAAGGACTACTTTTTAAATTTTCTAAGAGCGTATTGTCTAGTAAAATCTCCGGATGAGTTGTTGAAAGAATTTTGATACTTTCATAACCTTCTCCAAAAAGTGTTGGAAAAAAGAAAATCAACAAAGCCAAAAAACTAGCTCCAAAAAGAGCTTTTTTATAAGTATAAAATTTATTATTAAAATACTTTTCAACTTTTCTGAAATTTCGAGCATGGAAAACAGAAACCAATCCGGCTAAAATTCCGAGTAAAACATAATAAAATGTGTTGTGAAAATTAAAGGTTTGTTCTTGATGAAAACTCAACAAAACATCTTGACTGATAATGATTTTAGAAATTAATGCGCCTGTTGCCGCCGAAATCATAATTGGAATAAAAGCCGAAATGCTAACATCTGTCAAAACAACCTCAATAGCAAAAAGCACACCAGCAATTGGAGCATTAAAGGCTGCACTAATTCCCGCTGCAACGCCACAAGCCAAAAGCAAAATCCTGTCTTTTTGAGAAAGTTTATATTTTTGTGCAAAATTAGAGCCAAATGCTGCTCCAGTAACCGTGATTGGGCTTTCTAAACCCGCTGAACCTCCCAAACCAACCGTGAGCGAACTTGTTAATATTTGAGCATACATTTGCTTTTTGGGCATAATCCCTCCTTTTTTGGCAACTGCATAGAGGATTCTTGAACTTCCTTTTTCAAGTGTTCCTCCAAGAAATTTTTTGGTCACAAAAACAGTTAACAATATTCCAACTACTGGAAGAATACTATTAATGTAGGGCAATTTTAAATATCCATTGACATAATTTGCGATAAGAAACACATGGTGTGCAAAGCTTTTAAGGATAATTACTGCAAATGCACAAGATATTGCTAAAATTACGCTTGATAAATAAATAAAATTACGTTCGGACAAAAGTTCTTTTGCTAGAAACAATACTTTTTCGAGTTTGCGAAAATTGTTTCTAAAAAAAATCAGAATGTTTGCTGTTAATCGAATTGCCATTGTTAGCAGATAATTTTCTTTTATTTGTCAAACTTAATATAAATATTATTCAAATCTACTTTCATTAGGCGATTTTTGGCATTTAAAAAAATCCAATCAAATATTTATATTCTTTATTTAATCGCTTAACATTTTAGTAATAAATAAATTAATACTATTTTGTATGAAAAACGTAGATTTATTTCACTTTTACAAAAGAAAAGTTTGCAAGTGAACTGAATTTATATATATATTTGCACCATCAAAAATGCGGAAGTAGCTCAGTTGGTAGAGCTCCAGCCTTCCAAGCTGGTTGTCGCGAGTTCGAGCCTCGTCTTCCGCTCTTTAAAACCTCAAACTATGTTTGAGGTTTTTTTTGCTTATAAAATGCTAATTAAACATTATTTTATAATTAACTATTGATTAACAGATATTTCATTTTTAAACAAATATTTTTGTTTTCTTACATTTACTTATGAAGATTTCAATTACATTTTTAAAAATAATATTCATTTCGATAGCAACGATTCTTATTTCTTGTAAAAAGAAGTCGAAAA
>CAIXNQ010000053.1 GCA_903920835.1 uncultured Bacteroidota bacterium
AATCGAACTTTCGGGGCTTCTATTTGAACATTTGGGGAACGTATTCGAACTTTCGGGGTGTCTATTCGAACTTTTGGGGTGTCTACTCGAACTTTCGGGGCTTCTATTTGAACATTTGGGGAACGTATTCGAACATTTGGGGAACGTATTCGAACTTTTGGGGTGTCTATTCGAACTTTTGGGGAACGTATTTGAACTTTTGTAATGTCTGTATGAAATTTGATTTTTTGATTTGAATATTAGGTTTATATTATTGACTTATTTTTTTAAAATTTTACCTTTTTAGTTATTGATAATCACTTTCAACAGAAAAATAATTAACTAAATCAATATTACTTTTTAGATTGTTTATATATTTGAAAAATATAATTGAATAAGTATTATTTTAAAAAATTACATCATGGGCAAATTTGGATTTTCATTTTCGTTAAACAGATTATTAGGCATTACGCAAGCCAAACAACGTTTTGCTCGAAGTACTGGCATTCCGACCACCAAAAGTGGTATGCAACGAAAAATTGGAGCTAGTCTCTGGAAAATATTTTTTAAGTAATCGTTTGTTTTGGCTATATTATTTAGTTGTTCAGTTCTAAGTGCACCACTTTTTTAGTTTCAAAGAAAGGATCTTCAAAAATAGCATTCAACATAAATTCTGTTGCAGTAGGGAAGTCTTTTAATTCTTCGGTTAAATCGCCTCCTTTTAAATAGAGAATACCGTTTTTTAGTTCGTGTTTGCTTTGTTTTTTGATTTTGTTTTTTACCCACGAAACAAAATCTGGCATATTGGTTACTGCTCGGCTCACAATGAAATCAAATGCTCCTGTCACTGCTTCGGCTCTAATTTGTTGGGCTTTTACGTTTTTTAATTCTAAGGCATCAACAACTGCTTGAACCACTTTTATTTTTTTGGCAATGACATCAATTAAATAAAACTGCGTTTCAGGAAACAAAATTGCCAACGGAATTCCTGGAAAACCTCCGCCAGTTCCAACATCTAAAATAGAGGAGGCTGGTAAGAAAGGCTGAATTTTAGCAATACCGAGTGAATGGAGCACGTGTTTTGTGTAAAGCTCGTCAATATCTTTTCTTGAAATCACATTTATTTTAGCATTCCAATCGTGATATAAATCATCTAGTTTTTGAAATTGCGCTTTTTGTAAATCTGATAAATTTGGGAAATGTTGCTCTATTTCGTCCATAAACTCAATTTTTTCGCAAAAGTAATCTATTTAGAATTGAAATTTTTAATGATAATGCAAAATGAAAATAGATTAATAATTATCTTTGTTCCTTATTAAATCGAAATCCAATGATTGAATCTGCACCTACTTTTGCAAAACAAGATAACTTAAAGTTTTTTAGAACCCTCAATTCTAGAGTAAATAATTATTTCAAAGAAAACAATTTAAGCAGAACAGGCAATTGGAAACTTCACGTCAAAACCATAGTGATGTTCTCCATTTTTTTAACCCCCTATTTTATAATTCTTGCGATGGATTTGCCATTATGGTCTTATCTTTTAATGAGTATATTAATCGGAATCGGCATGGCAGGAATCGGTATGAACGTAATGCACGATGGCAATCACGGAGCTTATTCTTCAAAATCGTGGGTCAATAAATTTATGGGTGGAACAATTTATGTTTTGGCAGGAAATGTTTATAATTGGCAAGTACAACACAATGTTTTACACCACACCTACACTAACATTCTTGGACATGATGAAGATTTAGAAGCAGGCAGAATCCTTCGGTTTTCTAAAGAAGCAAAATGGTATAAACATCATAAATTTCAACAATATTATTCTATCTTTTTATATGGTTTGTTAACTTTCAATTGGGCAATTACAACCGATTTTATCCAAATGAAACGCTATTTAAAAAGAAATTTGTCTTATGGAGATTTTAAAAAACCAGTCGTTCGCTGGACAACTTTAATAATCACTAAAATAATTTATTTTTCAATTTGGCTTGTTATCCCGATGGGATTGGGAATTTCATGGTGGAAAGTACTTCTGGGTTTCCTAGTGATGCACTACACTGCTGGAGTTATCTTGAGTGTTGTTTTTCAATTGGCTCACGTGGTTAACGAAACCGACAATCCTATTCCAAATGAAAACGGAGAAGTTGAAAACACTTGGGCGATTCATCAACTTTATACAACTGCCAATTTTGCCCCAAAAAACTGGTTGGTCAATTATTATACTGGTGGATTAAATCACCAAATTGAGCACCATATTTTTCCAAATATTAGCCATGTGCATTACAATAAAATTGCTGAGTTTGTGAAAGAAACTGCAAAAGAGTGCAACCTGCCTTACTATGAATTTAAAACAACACGAGCTGCACTTTATTCTCATTATACACACCTAAGAGACCTAGGAAGACAACCACAATTATCATAATCTCAAAAAAAATGAATCATATTCTTTCAGACAGAATTAACAAACTTTCTACTTCTCAAACCCTAGCAATGGCGGCACTTGCCAGAGAATTAAAAGCACAAGGAAAAGATATTATTAGCCTCAGTTTGGGCGAGCCAGATTTCAACACGCCCGATTTTATTAAAGATGCTGCTAAAAAAGCTATCGATGAAAATTACAGTACCTATTCACCCGTTGATGGTTATGTAGATTTGAAAGAAGCTATATGCCGAAAATTCAAAAGAGACAATCATTTAGAATACAAACCAGAGAATATTGTTGTTTCTACTGGCGCTAAACAATCGCTATACAATATCGCTCAATGTATGATTAACGATGGCGATGAGGTTATTTTGCCTGCACCCTATTGGGTTTCTTATTTTGAAATAATCAAAATGGCTGGCGGAATTCCGGTTGAAGTGCCAACTACTGTTGAGAGTGATTTTAAAATTACCCCCGAACAATTAGAAGCTGCAATTACGCCAAAAACAAAAATGGTTTGGTACAGTTCGCCTTGCAATCCGAGTGGTTCTGTTTATGATGTAAATGAACTTCAAGCATTAGCCAAAGTACTTGAGAAATTTCCAGAAATTTATATCGTTTCTGATGAAATATACGAACACATCAATTTTTCAGGAACTTTTTGCAGTATTGCTTCAATTCCGAGTATGTTTGAAAGAACGATAACTGTAAACGGAGTTGCCAAAGCTTTTGCAATGACTGGATGGCGAATTGGTTATATTGGAGCACCGGCTTTTATTGCCAAAGCTTGTACTAAAATGCAAGGTCAAGTTACAAGTGGAGCCAATTCGATAGCGCAAAGAGCCACAATTGCTGCTCTTGATGCTAATCCGAGTGTGCTTAATGATATGGTTTCTGCTTTCAAAAGTCGTCGTAATTTAGTTGTTGGATTAATAAACAATATTCCAGGAATGAAACTCAACGTTCCTGAAGGTGCTTTTTATGTTTTTCCAGATGTTTCTTATTATTTCGGTAAAACCCTTCGAGGTAAGTCGATTAACAATGCGGATGATTTTTCAATGTATTTACTTTCTGAAGCCAATGTAGCAACAGTAACAGGCGATGCTTTTGGAAATCCGAACTGCATTAGAATCTCTTATGCTACCAGCGAAGAAATTCTTACCGAGGCATTGAGAAGAATTAAACAATCTTTAGTGGCGTAATTTCTTTCTTTAATTTGTTAGATAGAAATTGAGAAATAAACCAAATCAAAATAATTCTAAATGAAAAAAATAGTTCTTCTAACATTATTAATATCAGCAATTTCTTTTGCTCAAAAACCTATTTTTACCACTGCCAAAGTAAAAGCAGCTACAGTCTATTTTAATGCTGCCGAACTTTCACAAACCACTACATTGATGCTTCCAAAAGGAACAAGCGAAATTGTAATCAAAAATATTGCAGACAATCTTAACGAAAATACCATTCAAATTGCGGCTCCTGCAACAGTAACGGTATTGTCGTCGGAGTTTTCAGATAATTATATTGCCGAATATCAAATTGACGAAAACAATCCAGCAATAAAACGAGTTAGAGACAGCTTAGAAATTATCAAAAAACAATTAAAGAAAGTACAGATTGACGAAGTTTCGTGCAGTAAAACAATTGAGTTACTTGACAAAAACCAACTTATCGCAGGCGCAAATACAGGTCTAAACGTAGTTGAATTAATGAAACTTGCAGAATATTACAGAACCAAAAGAACTGAACTTAACAACTCCTTCAACGCTTTTCAAGAAAAAGAAGAGAAACTCAAAACTACGTTGAACAACCTAACCAACCAACTTGAAGTAAACACTCAAAAGCAAGAAAAAGCCTCCAAAGGGAAATTAATTTTGCAAGTAATGAACGAAGTGGCTGGCAGCGTAACTTTTGATATTAATTATATCACCAATACCGCAAGTTGGATTCCATTTTATGATCTTCGTGCCGAGAGCATCAAAGAACCAATTAATATGATGTATAAAGCCCAAGTTTCACAACGAACTGGCGTTGATTGGAACAAAGTAAAATTAACCCTGTCTAGCGGAAACCCAAACCAAAACAATCAAGCACCCAATTTGAATTCTTGGTTTTTGAGATATCAGCCGACTTATGAGCAACCAGCAGTAATGTACAAAAGGAAAGATAAAGAATTAAATGATGTTGTAATTACTGCTCAAAGTATTAAAAGACCTAAAAAAAGTATGGGATATGCCGTATCTTCAATCAACGCTGTTGATATTGAAAACCAACTAAATGTTTCTTTTGATATTCCGATTCCGTATGATATTGCTAGCAACGGAAAAGCACATTCGGTGTCGTTGAAAGAAATAAAATTGCCTGCAACTTTCAACTATTTTGCCGCACCAAGAGCAGATAAAGACGTTTTTTTGATGGCTAAAATCAATGATTATTCAAAGTACAACCTATTGCAAGGCGAGGCTAATATCATCTTTGAAGGACTTTATGTTGGCAAAACGATGATTAACCCTAATCAAACTGCCGATACGTTAAGCCTAAGTATGGGAAGAGATAAAAAAATCAGTATTCAACGAGAAAAAATTGCGGATAAATCAGGTACAAAATTCTTGTCTTCATTCAAAGAACAAACTTTTACTTTTGACATTACGGTTAGAAACAACAAAAAAGAAGCTGTTCAAATATTGTTGAACGACCAAATTCCGTTGAGTACTGACAAAGAAATTACCATTACTGTCATCGAAGATAGCAAAGCAAAAACTAACACCGATACTGGAATCTTGACTTGGGAGCTTAATTTATCACCCAACGAAAGCAAAAAACTTCGATTGAGTTATAAAGTCAAATATCCGAAAGATAAAATCATCGAGAATTTATAGCTGATTTTTATAGATTTTTTAGCATCATTTTTTGTTACGAATGAAAATAGACTTTATAACATCTAGCTAAGAAAGTGTCCATTTTTGACTGATTAATAAATAACTTATAAATAAATAAAACAACAAAATGGGTTTAATGAAAGTTTTTTCGGGCAGTGAAATCTTAGCATTATCACTACAAGAACATTTGGAAGTAGCAGGAATTGCAACCACTATCAAAAACAATATTCAGTCTGGAAGATTGGCTGGTTTTGGCACGTCAGATTTAGCAGTTGAGGTTTTTATTCAAGAAACCGACTTCAATAAAGCCCATAAAATTATTGAAGATTTCAGGATGAGTCTTTGATAAGGTTATTTGGTCAGAGAATAGTTAAATCTATGTGTTTTTTTGTATCTGTCTTTCTTCTTCTAAAAATATTTACCGCAAATTCGCAAATTGTTTTTTTTAACTTTTATAGATTAAATTAAATTTGCGAATTTGCTATTTAATTTAATAAAGTCCTTTACTAATCCATAATCAAACCGACACTTTTTGGATTAATTTAATGAAAAAAATATTCAATAAAAATGAAAACAAAAATCCTTATTTCATTATTTCTTTTTTTTGTTTTTTTCACTGTTCAAGCCCAACATGGCGATGTTGCTTCTCATGCAATGGTAGTTTCTGCGAGAGCAGAAGCCTCTAATATTGGAGTAGAAATCCTGAAAAAAGGGGGCAATGCTTTTGATGCCATGATGGCTACCGAACTCGCTTTGGCAGTTGCCTATCCTTATGCAGGCAATATTGGTGGCGGTGGTTTTATGGTCTATCGAAAAAATAACGGAGAACTAGGCACACTAGATTATCGAGAAAAAGCCCCAATTAAATCCTCAAAAAAAATGTATCTCGATGCTGATGGAAACATTATTCAGGGACTCAGTACAGAAGGTGCATTGGCAGTTGGTGTTCCCGGAACTATAGCTGCAGTCTTTGCTGTTCATGACAAATTCGGAAAACTGCCTATTGCAGAAATTTTCAAACCAGCGATAGCATTGGCAAAAAAAGGAATTGTTATCACTGAAAAACAATGTGCTCAAATTAATAATCATCAAAAAACGATTGCAAAAATAAGCGGAGACCAAACCCTTTTTGCTAAGGAATACAAAACGGGCGACACTATTAAATTTAATGCTTTGGCAGCAACACTTGCCCGAATAATGACAAATGGTAGAGATGAATTTTACAAAGGTGAAACTGCTGAAAAAATGGTTGCATTTATCAATTCGAGAGGAGGCATTTTATCGATGGAAGATCTCTCACAATATGAAGTAAAATGGCGAGAACCAATTGTTTTTAAATATAATGATTTGAAAATAATTTCTATGGCACCGCCTTCAAGTGGTGGTATTACGTTGGCACAAATCATGACAATGATTGCTCCTTTTAAAGTCAATAAATTCATACATAATTCTGAAGAGTACATTCAACTTTTGACCGAAGCCGAAAGAAGAGCTTATGCAGATCGAAATTATTTTCTTGGCGACCCCGATTTTGTTAAGATTCCGACAGCGCAAATGCTTTCAAAAAAATACTTGAAACAACGAATGAAAACTTTTGATTGGGAGAAAGCAACGCTTTCAAAAGACTGCAATCACGGCGAGATAGCAATTGCCGAAAGCAATGAAACAACCCATTATTCTATTGTAGATAACGAAGGAAATGCAGTAGCTGTGACCACCACGCTCAACGGTGCTTTTGGATCTAAATTATATTCAGACGAGTTGGGTTTTTTCTTTAATAATCAAATGGACGATTTTAGTAGTAAGTCGGGTGTTGCAAATTCTTATGGATTAATAGGTGCAGCTGCCAATAGTATTGCGCCAAACAAACGAATGCTCAGTTCAATGACGCCCACAATTGTCGAAAAAAACAACAAACTCTTTATGGTTCTTGGTTCGCCTGGCGGTTCTACCATTATCACTTCAGTACTTCAAACTATCTTAAACGTAAATGAATTTAAAATGGGAATGCAAGAAGCGGTGAACGCACCTCGATTTCATCATCAATGGTTGCCCGACGAAATTTTGATGGAACCCAACAAATTTAATCCAGAAATTATTCAAAAACTCTCTAAAAAAGGATACAATTGCAACGAAAAAACCGCAGCAGTAATTGGAAAAGTTGATGCAATTTTAGTTTTACCCAATGGTAATTTAGAAGGTGGTGCAGATTATCGTGGCGATGACAAGGCGATTGGATATTAATTTAGAAAAGGATGAGTAACTATAAATTTATATCTGATTTAGAAACAGATTTAAGAAAAAACGCTTCTTTTGAGAATGCTGCTCCGATGAAGGCTTATATGAAAAACAATTTTGATTTTCTGGGAATTAAAACCGAGCCTCGAAGAGCTATTTTAAAATCAATCATCGAAAAAAATAAACAGGAATTAAAAACCAATTTCAGAGTCATTGCCAGCGAATTGTTCAACCACAACGAACGCGAGTTTCATTCTTGTGCCATTGATATTTTGGTCAAAGAATTTCCGAAAAATTATAAACTTGATGATATTCATTTCATTGAAAAATTGATTACAACCAATTCTTGGTGGGATTCGGTAGATGTTATTGCAAAATATTTATTAGGTGGCTATCTGCAACATTTTCCAGAGCAAAAATTATCAATTATAGAGCAATTTTCAAATACAAATAATCTTTGGTTGAACCGGAGCGTAATTATTTTTCAACTGAGTTATAAAGAAAAAACAGACTTTGATTTACTCAAATCCGAATGCGATAAACACAAACATTCCAATGAATTTTTCATTCAAAAAGCAATCGGGTGGGCACTTAGAGACTACAGCAGGTTTAATCCTTCGGGTGTTGTAGATTATGTAAATGCGACAAATTTAAAACCCTTGAGTAGGAGAGAAGCACTACGGAATATTTAAATCTTTGTTATAAATTCGAAACATATTATACTATAAAAAAGTCAAATGATGTTCTACACTATAAACCTTAATTTTTAAAAGTGCATTTGACTATAAAATAAAAAAGATGAATCCTAGCGAGCTAAAAGATTTTTTGGACCTAAAATCAGCACAATACAATACTCGTGATTTTATTGCACTAGACCCCATCAGCGTTCCGCACCGATACAACAGAAAAGAAGATATTGAAATAGCTGGATTTTTAGCAGCTTCAATCGCTTGGGGAAACCGAAAAATAATTACCAAAAACGGACACCGAATGATGGATTTACTCGGTAATTCTCCCTTTGATTATGTGATGAATCATTCAGAAGTTCAGCTTGAAAATCTAGATGATTTTGTTCATAGAACTTTTAACGGCACAGATTTTAAGCATTTTATTCTTGCGTTAAAGCATATTTATGCTTTTAAAGGCGGATTAGAAAACATCTTTATTCAGCATCAAACAGAAAGTTCGCTGCAAGATGCAATCCATCAATTAAATCAGATTTTTTTTGAAATTCCTCACCTTCCGAGAACCCAAAAACACATTGCAGATCCATGGAAAGGAAGTGTTGCCAAACGTTTAAACATGTGGCTTCGATGGATGTGTAGAAAAGACAATAATGGCGTTGATTTCGGAATTTGGAATATTGCTCCCTCAAAATTATCATGTCCGTTAGATGTTCATTCTGGCAATGTAGCCCGCAAATTAGGTTTGTTGAACAGAACTCAAAACGACACCAAAGCGCTTAATGAACTTGACAATTCATTGAGAGCATTAGACCCAAACGACCCGGTTAAGTATGATTTTGCACTTTTTGGTTTGGGGATTTTTGAAGGGTTTTGATTTTTTTTGAAAAACATTTAAATTTAGTCATTCAAGTTTCAAATTCAGAATTATTCAAGATTTCAATCTAAATTAACTCACAAAATAACAGCAAGTTTTTTATTAATTACACTTCAAAAATTGAATTAGCTAAAAAGGCGTACATTTGCCCAAAATTCAATAAAATGAGTACTTTCGAGCAATTCAATCTTCCTAAATCACTTCAAAAAGCCATAGACGACCTTGGTTTTAGTGCCCCTACACCCATTCAAGAGAAATCATTTTCGGTCATCATGTCGGGTCGCGATATGATGGGGATTGCACAAACCGGTACGGGTAAAACATTTGCCTACTTGCTGCCGTTGCTTAAACTTTATAAGTTCTCTGCAACAGAGACCCCGAAAATAGTTATCCTAGTCCCTACCAGAGAACTGGTCGTTCAGGTGGTAGAAGAGGTCGAAAAGCTTACAAAATATATGTCAATAAGAACCCTTGGTGTTTATGGAGGTGTGAACATCAATACCCAGAAGAAAGCAGTCTTTGAAGGGATTGACATATTGGTCGGAACGCCCGGAAGAACGATGGATTTGGCATTAGACAACTACATCAGATTTGATGAAACCCAAAAACTAGTCATTGACGAGTTTGACGAAATGCTAAATATGGGTTTCCGTCCGCAATTAACTTCCATTTTTGCAATGATGAAGACCAAAAGGCAAAATATATTATTCTCAGCAACCATGACCGATGAGGTTGACGCTGTTTTAAACGATTTTTTTGATTTTCCAGAAGAAGTCACGCTATCGCCATCGGGCACACCGCTTGAAAATATTGAGCAAAAGGTCTATAACGTGCCCAATTTTAACACCAAAATCAACCTGTTACAAAATTTGTTAGAGAACGACCCTTCTATGAACAGAATTTTGGTTTTTGTAAATAATAAAAAGATTTCAGACATGCTCCACACACGCATAGACGAGCTTTTTCCAGACCAATTTGGCGTTATCCATTCCAATAAATCACAGAATTATCGATTGAACACTATGGCAGCTTTTCAAGAAGGCGAACTTCGGGGCTTGATAACCACCGACATTATGGCTAGAGGTTTAGACATCTCAAATATTAGCCACGTCATCAACTTTGAAATGCCCGAAACGCCTGAGCAATACATGCACAGGATTGGTAGAACGGGTAGGGCAGATGCCGAGGGCACGGCACTAAGCTTTGTAACTCCCAGAGAAGAAGAGATTAAATTTGAAGTTGAAGTTTTAATGGAGCGAGAAATTTCTGTGGCTGATTTGCCAGAATCAGTAGCAATATCAACGGTGTTGATAGGGCCAGAAAAAGAAAAACAAGTCGTTAAATTTCTTTTGAAAAAGCCAAAACTAGACGGCGATGGCGCATTTCATGAAAAAATAACCAAGAACAAAAAAGTAAACCTTGGTGGCCCGAGCAAAACAAAGAAAAAAACATCGAGTTCTGTCAACAGAAACATCTTAAAGACCCGCGACAAGAAAAGAAAAGACAAAAAGTAATAAATTTTTTTACGCTCGATGCTAGAGCTTTTGGCGGCTTATTAAAATCTTCTTTCCATAATCAAGACTTTGAGCCAGGGTTTCCTCAAATTGAGTTTGGGTTTTCAAGTTCTCTAGATCTGCACCGGCCGAAAAATGCCTGCCTTCACCTGTAATAATAATGCCTTTTATTTCCGGCGTTTCCAAAAAGGAAACCAACTTCTCCACCGTAATAAAATCGGGTTGAGGGATAAAGTTTTGAGGG
>CAIXNQ010000054.1 GCA_903920835.1 uncultured Bacteroidota bacterium
AAAAATATATTGTAGGCTTGCAGATTAAATAAAATTATTTATTTTTGACATGGGTTTAGTTGATAACCATGTTTTTCATGTTTATTGGTTATTAAAAGCTGGTGGAAACACCAGCTTTTTTTATGCTCTATTTCGATAAAAAAAACCATTCACAATAAATAATATTGATTCTTTCTTTATAAAATCTTTATGTTTCCATATTGATTATTTATATTTTGTCAACAAACTTTAGTTGAAATTTGTGCCATAAAAAATTGATTAAAATGGATATTTCAAAAAATGGCATTAAAAGCAAAATAACCGCTGCCTCTCTTCTTGTTGCACTTGGAATCATTTATGGCGATATCGGAACCAGTCCGCTCTATGTTTTTAGAGCTATTATCGGCGACCGAAACATCGATTTAACTTTGGTTTATGGCGGTGTTTCGTGTGTGTTTTGGACTTTGGTTTTTCAAACCACAATCAAATATATTTGGCTCACACTTCGAGCCGACAATCATGGCGAAGGCGGCATTTTTTCGCTCTATGCTTTAGTGCGTCGATATGGCAAAAAGCTCGTTATTCCTACAATTCTTGGAGCAACTACATTGCTTGCCGACGGAATTATTACTCCTCCAATTTCTGTTTCATCAGCAGTTGAAGGTTTGAGTATGGTTAAAGGACTTGAAACAATTATCGTTCCCGGAAACGGATTAACCATCGGAATTGTAGTAGCAATTATATCATTATTATTCTTTTTTCAGCGGTTTGGAACCGAAATTATTGGTAAGTTTTTCGGACCAATAATGACCTTATGGTTCACTATGTTAATCGTTTTTGGCGTTAACGAAATCTGCCAACACCCTGACATTATGAAAGCCTTAAATCCATATTATGCCTACCAACTTTTGGTCAATTATCCTCACGGTTTCTGGCTGCTTGGTGCTGTTTTCTTGTGTACGACTGGTGCCGAAGCCCTTTATTCTGACTTGGGACACTGCGGAATCCAAAACATCAGAATCACGTGGATTTATGTCAAAATCAGTTTAGTTACTGCCTATCTTGGTCAAGCAGCTTGGCTCATGCACCAAGGTCAGAATTTATTAAACGGACGCAACCCGTTTTTTGAAATCATTCCGAGTTGGTTTTTATTACCCAGCATTATTATCGCTACTCTTGCCACAATAATAGCTTCTCAAGCCTTAATTAGCGGTAGTTTTACCTTAATTAGCGAAGCAATGAACCTCAACTTTTGGCCTCGAGTTGCAGTCCGTCAACCCAGCGATAGCAAAGGTCAAATTTATATTCCGAGCATCAACACCATGCTTTGGTTTGGGTGCGTATTGATGATGGTTTATTTTAAAGAAAGTGCCCACATGGAGGCGGCTTACGGTTTTTCGATCACGATCACGATGTTGATGACCACCTATTTATTAAGCTTTTTTATTGCGTATCGATTAAAATGGAATCGTGCCTATGTGATTCTTTTCTTAG
This sequence comes from uncultured Bacteroidota bacterium, assembly GCA_903920835.1. Classification (GTDB taxonomy): domain Bacteria; phylum Bacteroidota; class Bacteroidia; order Flavobacteriales; family Flavobacteriaceae; genus Flavobacterium. Next base: position 1,474 of record CAIXNQ010000054.1, read on the forward strand.
TTATTTTTGGTGCTATCGAAGGTGCGTTTTTTATTACTAATGTTGCCAAAATCAAAGAAAGATGGATGTTTTTGTTCTTTGAACTTTTCATTTTTTCGGTAATGTATATATGGTATTATGCCCGCAAAATCAACAACAGTTTTACGAAGTTTATTGAACTCGGAAAATTCAGTGACAAGCTGAATGAATTGAGCGAAGACGACGAAATTCCGAAGTTTGCAACGCATTTGGTTTATTTAACCAAAGCCGACAAACGCCACGAAATTGAAGAGAAAATCATTAAATCAATTTTTGCGAAGAAACCCAAAAGAGCTGATATTTACTGGTTTTTACACATCAACAGAACCGAAGATCCTTTCACGCTTTCTTATAATGTTTCTGAATTGATTGACGATAAATTAATCAAAGTAAACATCAACGTAGGTTTTAGAGTTCAACCAAAAACAGAGCTTTATTTCAAAAAAATTGTACAAGAACTGGTTCAAAACAAAGAATTGAATCTGCACATTCGACCTGATGGTTCTAGCAAATACAACAACGAGCCCGACTTTAAATTTGTTGTTTTAGAGAAATTTTTATCTGTAGAAAACGAATTTGAGTTGAGAGATGGCATATTATTAAAATCTTATTTCTACTTAAAACACCTTGGTCAAAGCGATGAAAAAGCCTTTGGACTTGACAAAAGCGATGTTGTCATAGAACAAATTCCGCTGGTGTATCAACCCATATTGAATTTCAAACTTGACAGAGAAATTCGATAATTAAATCTATAAAAACATTATGAAAAATACCTTACTGATTTCGGCAGTTCTAATTCTAAACTTCCCTTTGTTTGCTCAAGAAAAAGCAATCGACACTATTACTGATAAAACTCCTTTTGAAGGTCAAGACCAAAGCTGGCAAAATGGTTCTGATAGACGAACTTCTCCACCTGTACTCGCAACTAAATATTTTACGGGCAGCGTAATGATTGATGCAAATTATACACATTCCTATAACAATCCGAATGACAATACGGTAGTGGGTTCGACGGCTTTATCACGCAATAACGAAATGCAACTAAACAGCGCCAATTTGGGTGGAGAGTTTAATTATGAAGGCGCAAGAGGAAAAATCATGATGCAATTTGGCACTCGCTCGACTGTGATTCCTAGAAATGATTATAGTGTTTATAGAGGTCAATATCAAATGGACAACGCTTATCGATATTTGTCTGAGGCTTATGCAGGCTATCATTTCAAGAAATGGTATGGAATTAATATCGATGCCGGAATGTTCATGTCTTATATTGGTTTGAATTCCTATTATCAAGTTGAAAATTGGGAATATCAAGCCTCGTTTACTTCTGACAATACACCTTGGTTTTTTAATGGTGTAAGGTTACAAATTTTTCCAACAAAAAAATTAAAACTAGAAGCTTGGCTCATTAATGGTTGGCAAAGTTACGGACGATTTAACAGCATGCCCGGTCTTGGCGGAAACATCACTTGGTGTCCCAACGAAGCAGTGAAAGTAATATCCAATGATTATTATGGCACTGATGCTGCCGGTTTACCTAACCGAATCCGAATTCATTCCGATAATAGTTTGCTGGTGCGATATTTCAATCAACCCAAAGCTAGCGGCGTTAGCAAAATGGCATTTTCTGCAACTTCCGATATTGGATTTGAAAAAGGAGACGGCGTTGGCGGATTTAGTGGCACAGACACCAATCCAGCGCAGTATTTCGTCAGCGGCATGTTTTATAATAGAATTTGGTTCAATAAAAATCAATTTGCATGGACACTCGGTGGTGGATTTATGACCAATCCCGGACGTTATTTAGTTTTGCTACCAACGGGTGATGCAAGTCCGATGCCCAACCCAAGCAATCCAACACAAACACAAGGAACTCATCCTTATTCTGCCAATCCAGGCGATGATTTTAAAGGTTGGGACTGCTCTACCAACTTTGACTGGATGCCCAACCAAAGCATTACTTTTAGAGCAGAATTTGTTCACAGAGAAACAAATGTTCCATATTTTGCAGGCAGTGGCGGCGTGACTTCACCCACAGGATATACCACAGCAGTACTTCCAGCAAGTTGGCAACCCGATTTAGTTAAAATGGAAAACAGAATCATATTTGCGGTATTATTCAGGATTTAATTTTATGAATTATGAATTCAAATCATTGTCTAATTCCCAACACCTAAATCCCACCACCTAAAACCTACTAACTAAAACCCACCACCTAAATCCCACCACCTAAATCCCACCACCTAAAACCTACTACCTAACCCCCACTACCTAAAACCCACCACCTAACCCCCACCACCTAAAACCCAGTAAAAATTAACATTAATAAACTTGTTTTATACAAGTTTTTTATTTTGCTTTGTTATAATTTACAAAGCGATGTTGATAAACGTTTTACATACAGCACTTCAATCAAACCAATAGCAGGCAAAATATATGTCTCTGTTGGTTTTTTTATTGTAGGTTTTTTATTAATTGCTTTATTTATTATCATTCATGCAATTGTCGGACGCCACCAGAAAGTTTTCTGACGTCACCAGAAAGTTTTCTGCTGTCACCAGAAAGTTTTCTGCTGTCACCAGAAAGTTTTCTGACGCCACCAGAAAGTTTTCTGACGCCACCAGAAAGTTTTCTGACGCCACCAGAAAGTTTTCTGCTGCCACCAGAAAGTTTTCTGACGTCACCAGAAAGTTTTCTGCTGCCACCAGAAAGTTGCCAAAATCGTCCCTACACATCAATAAAACATACATAATACCTCCTATCAGAACACGTCTTATTTATTAATTAACAATTTAATTCAATCAAAATGATAACTTTTGTAAACAAAACCGAAGAAGGATTTCAAGAACAATTAGATAATTTTTTAACTAAAGCTGCCAGTTACCCCAACTTGGGACTGAGTGCCACAAAGCTAACCAACCTCAGAAAAGATTGGGAACTTAACCGATCTCTCATTCAATGCACCAAAAGTGGAATGACTTATATGAATGGTATATATGCCTTTAAAAACATATTGCGCAAAGGAGGAAATCTTGGAATAATGCCCACAATCCCAGAACTGCCACCCATTCCTGCTATTACGAATGGTGGAATGGAAAAACGTTTTAGAGACATTATTCAAGATGCAGTTCGTAGTCCTGCCATGACACTAGCGATTGCTAAAGATTTGGGTATAGTAGCCACAGATACTTCCAGCAAAAAAAACGCAGTCGATGTTAAACCAAGTTTTAAAATCAAGTACAGCAGCGGAGGTCATCCATTAATTGTTTGGAAAAAAGGGCCGTTTGAAGGAATAGAAATTCAAAAAAGCAACGATGGCATCAACTTTAGCAAACTTGATCGCGACTATAAACCCGATTACATAGACAAATCAGACCTACCGGCACCCGCCACCGCCGAAGTATGGTTTTACAGAATTATCTACCTCGTTAACGAGACGGAGCACCAAGGGCAATGGAGCGACGTTCAAAAAATTAGTGTGGGAGGGTGATAATAATTATAAGTTATAAATTATCATTTGTGTTGAGAATTTCCAAAATTGCAATAAAACACCCTTTAGCAAATCAGCAAAAAAGGGTTTTAGGTTTTCATTAGTAATGAATTCAGAGCGCTATTAATTTATCTTGAAGACGGTAAATTAAAGGATTATAATTCTTTTCTATCCAATAATAATAATTTAGGAAACAAAATAAACCTATATTAAAATTAAGTAGTAAAAAAGGGAAATCCTTTAGATTATTTAAACGCTCAACTAAAGTGGTATATTCCCATGTTTACGTTTTGGGGCTGTCACCTCTTTATTTTCGAGCATACTGAATGCTTTTAGTAATTTACGACGGGTGTCTTCGGGCAGGATTACTTCGTCAATAAATCCGCGTTGTGCTGCTGTATATGGGTTTGCAAATAAATTGCTATATTCTGCTTCTTTCTCTGCCAGTTTTTGGGCTGGATCTTCGGCTTCGCTAATTTCTTTTTTGAATATAATTTCAGACGCTCCTTTAGCTCCCATTACTGCAATTTCGGCACAAGGCCAAGCAAAATTCATATCAGCTCCAATATGTTTTGAGTTCATCACGTCATAAGCACCACCATAAGCTTTGCGGGTAATAACTGTAATTCGAGGCACTGTCGCTTCGCTAAAAGCATACAGCAATTTTGCACCATGAACAATTATGCCATTCCACTCTTGGTCGGTTCCTGGCAAAAATCCTGGAACGTCTTCTAAAACCAGTAATGGAATATTGAAGCAATCACAAAAGCGAACAAATCGAGCCGCTTTTGTAGCGCTTTTCACATCGAGACAGCCAGCAAGATACATCGGTTGGTTGGCTACAATGCCAATGCTACGTCCTCCA
>CAIXNQ010000055.1 GCA_903920835.1 uncultured Bacteroidota bacterium
CACCGTTGTATAACCATTCATCAACTGAAGCAGCTTCCCAAATTGGGTAGAAGTGTAAACCAATCGCGTTGCTTGTAGGAATTACAGCACCAGAAATGATGTTGTTACCGAAAAGTAAAGAACCAGAAACTGGTTCACGAATACCGTCGATGTCAACTGGAGGAGCTGCAACGAAAGCGATAATGAATACAGATGTAGCAGTTAATAGAGTAGGAACCATAAGAACACCGAACCAACCTAAGTAAATACGGTTTTCAGTGCTTGTTACCCAACTACAGAAGTTTGACCATGCAGTCGTGTTTTTTGTGTTTAATGTTAATGTCATGAGAAGTTTTTAGTTTTTTAAATTTTGAAAGAAAATTAGAATGTAATTTTCAATTGTCATCTCTTCAATAAAGAAGTTAATAAAATTATAGCAGACAATACCTTAGCAGAGAAAACTTTGCGTCAACTTTTATAATTTTATCTTCGATAAAGGACCGCACACATGAAATTAGTTAGCCCGTCGGCGGCCTTCAGCTAAAAAGAAGATTCACTTATTAAATAAGCCTTTACCCGCAAATGCGGCAGCTTTTATAAAATATATAACACCCTATTGTCCGCGACTAAATTTATTTTTATAGGCACGGGGGAAAAAACATTATTTTGTTCGAATTTTTTCTATCTTTTGTTTTTGAGCTGCGGTTCTAAATTTAATACTCAGACGGAGTACCTAATCATTAAAAGTCCGGCCTAGAGGTAAAAATTCCAACAAGCATTTCATATTTTCTTTTTCTTTTGTTTCCTTTTTCGTTAAAACAAACGAAAAATGCAAGAACACCGGTCAAAAAGAAAAAAGGGCAACTGAATGGAAAGATTTGAAAAGTCAAAGTTTACAAAAACATAGTATAATAGAAAATAAGCAGTATCATGACATAAACAGACAAAAAGTGATTTATCGTTTTTGAATCATTAAATCGTTTATATCAATATCCACTTTTTTACGTTTGCATATCTAGTAGTTATTTAATCTCTAGCTTTGTATAACTGAAAGGATTAAAATCTCACAAGCATAACAAATCGTACCCTCCGCTATTAACTCATAAACTGTGAAAAACTTCAACTTAGGCCAAGGAAAAAGGATGATAGCCTAGATAGAAAGCACATATGAAGAAAAAACGCTTAATGGAGGGTATTTTATAGGAGAACAAAATGAGCGGAACTACAGGTGAACGTCCTTTTACGGATATTGTAACTTCAATTCGTTATTGGGTTATTCATTCAATTACTATTCCTTCTTTATTTATTGCAGGTTGGTTATTCGTTAGTACAGGTTTAGCGTATGACGTATTTGGCACTCCACGTCCAAACGAATATTTCACTGAAAATCGTCAAGACGTTCCATTAGTTACAGATCGTTTTAATGCATTAGAACAACTAGATCAACTTGTTCCATAATTTTTTAGGAAAGCATAAGAAATTTTAGCTTTCCCAAACTAATTTAGATAGGTGATAATGCGTTTTTCCCCGCTGGGGCTTTATTCGATTAGATATAATAACTTAAAACAATCAAATAAAAAACTCTCCAAAATAATCTGGTACTCCATGAAACTAAAATGGAGTCCAAGAATTTTCATTTTTTGAACTTATGTCAACAAATAAGCCTCTTACTTACCCAATTTTCACTGTTCGTTGGCTAGCCGTTCATGGATTAGCAGTACCTACTGTTTTCTTCTTAGGTGCAATTACAGCTATGCAATTTATTCAACGTTAATTTTTGTCGCGAAAAATACCTTAAGAGCTACAAAATAAAGTCTTCCTTTGATAGTTCCGTTTTCAGCGAAGCTGAAAACGAAAATGAAAATGCAATTTTTATGAGCAATCCAAATCCAAACAAACAATCAGTAGAATTAAATCGTACGAGTTTATACTGGGGTTTACTTCTTATTTTCGTACTAGCAGTTTTATTCTCAAGCTATATTTTTAATTAAAAAGAGGCTTCACGGAAATAACCTTATATTCTTTAGTTCGGAATTCGATTTTCTAGTTTTACCCTAGTCTTTTTCGACGCTAAGCGTGATTTTTAGCCAAAGGCGGGATTTCTTTTGTTTCCGTTGAACCATTTTTTGCTTCGCAAAAAATGGAACGCTTTTTTAGTTCGTCTCGTTCGTCTTTTGCTTAGCAAAAGACGAACGAGACGAACTAAATAATCTGAATAAACAAAATCAAGCCGCAGGCTAAAAATC
>CAIXNQ010000056.1 GCA_903920835.1 uncultured Bacteroidota bacterium
AGTTCAATTTACTTCATTAAAACCCTACAGAGTTATTGTTTCGGGCAGAATTAAACATTTTATTTCGGCTTTTGGCGAACACGTTATTGGCAAAGAAGTGGAACACGCCCTGCAAGAAGCAATGCAGAACACTTCAATTTCTGTAAATGAATTTACGGTCGCGCCACAGATTGCACCTCAAAACGGTTTGCCTCACCACGAATGGTTTATTGAATTTGAAAACGAACCTAATAATCTTGATGAATTTGCGCTAGCAATTGACGCCGCCATGCGAAAACAAAACAGCTATTATGACGATTTGATTGTGGGAAAAGTACTTCAAACCCTCGTGATATCAAAGGTGGTGAAAAACGGTTTTCAAGACTATATGAAATCGATAGGAAGGTTGGGCGGACAAAACAAACTTCCGAGATTGTCAAACGATCGAACGATTGCAGATTTGTTAGATATAGTAAAATAGGTTTTGATTAATTTTAAAAATTAATCTCTGATGGCGCTAATTGCCTCTGCAACCAAATATCCGTTGGTCCAAGCGTTTTGAAAATTAAACCCGCCTGTAATGGCGTCAATATTTAGAATTTCTCCAGCAAAATAGAGGTTCTGATGGACTTTACTCTCCATCGTTTTGCAGTTTACTTCTTTCAAATTGATGCCTCCTGCCGTGACAAATTCTTCTTTAAAAGTGCTTTTTCCGTTTACGGAATATTCAGAAGCGGTTAATTGGTTGGTCAAATCTGTGAGTTGTTTTTTTGACAAATCTGCCCATTTGGTTTCTGGGTCAATACGGGCAGCAATTACCAAACTTTCCCATAATCTGTTGGGCATTTCAAAAGGTGCTTTTTTACCAACCGATTTCTTTGCTGATGCTAATTTAAGTTCTTTTAAAACAATTTCTGTTTCTGAAAAAGTTTGGTCGTTCAACCAATTAATTTGCAAAATAAACTGATAGTTTACATCGGCCAAAATTCGTGCTCCCCAAGCAGAAAGCCGCAAAATGCTCGGGCCGCTAAACCCCCAATGCGTAATCAAAACGGGACCTGAGGCTTCGAGTTTGGTATTCTTTATTCGGACTGTGGCGTTTGAAGCTACGCCCATTAAATCGGAAATTCGTTTGTCTTTAACATTAAAAGTAAACAATGAAGGCACTGCAGTAATCATGTTGTGACCTATATCCGACAATAATTCCCATATTTTTGGGTTGCTTCCTGTGGTCAAAACCAGTTTTTGACATCGAAAAGTTTCATGATTGGTCTCGGCTTTCCAGTAATCATCGCCTTTAAAAATCGATTGCAAACTCTGACCTGTTAATACATCTATGCCTAGTTTTTGTGCCGTTGAAACAAAGCAATCAATAATTGATTGCGAGCTATTAGATACTGGAAACATCCTGCCGTCATCCTCAGTTTTGAGCGAAACACCGTGGTTTTCAAACCAGGCAATAGTGTCGCCTGCGCCAAATTGATGAAAAGGTCCTCGAAGTTCTTTTTCGCCCCTCGGATAATTTTTTACCAAATCATTTGGAACAAAACAAGCATGAGTGACATTGCATCGTCCGCCGCCCGATATGCGAACTTTGGTAAGTACTTCTTTGCCTCGTTCTAGAATAGCAACCTTTAGCTTAGGGTTTTTCTCAACACAATTAATAGCCGAAAAAAATCCAGCTGCTCCTCCACCAACGATGATAACGTCATATTTTGAATTCATATTTTAAATTGCTTTATGCTTTAGTTTCATCTGTTAATATATGCTTTTTTGAGTTACTATTTATTTCAATTTCAAATAACCTATAATCTAACTCATTCGTTCTTATCGCTAGTAAGCCGAAACATAATCGACTGCGATAATGACAAAATAATACTGAACTTTAAAGCAGTCCAAAAACCATCAACATGAAATCCGTGAACCAACTTTGTGCTTAAAATTACAATAGCAGCGTTGATTACCAAAAGAAACAAACCTAAACTAAATATCGTGACGGGCAAGGTTAAACTAACTAAGATAGGTTTAATAATAGCGTTTAACAAACTCAATACTAGTGCCAATATTAACGAAGTGACGATACCTCCTTGAAGCGTTATACCGTCGAGATATTGAGAAATTATTAGAACTAGAATAGCAGTGATGAGTGTGCGAAGTAAAATTTTCATATTAAGGAATTATATATTGGTTTAATTTGTCAAAAAAGATAGCGATTTTGTTACAAATTCATTAGGATTTTCGGCGTGAAGCCAGTGTCCAACGTTTGGAATCGTAGCCAAATCAGCGTTTGGAAAATGTTTTAGAATTAAGTCCCAATCGGAATCCAATATATATTTTGAGTTTCCTCCTCGAATAAAAAGAGTTGGCTTGTCAAATACTAATCCGTCTGGTAATGAGTGACCTATAATTTCTATTTCTTTATTGAATACCGCCAAGTTGAATCGAAATGCCAATTGCCCAGGAGTTTCCCAATAGAGGCTTTTCAACAAAAACTGCCGTGTGCCGAAATCTGGAATGTAATCCATTAAAGTGTTTTCAACCTCTTGTCGGCTCGGTTTTATCGTGAAATCAACAGCGTTCAAACCAGCCAAAATGTCTTGGTGGTGCGGCGCATAATATTTCGGTACAATATCTGCAACGATTAAATTATCAACTAGGCTAGGGTAGGAGGTCGCCAGTAACATAGCTATTTTTCCGCCCATCGAGTGCCCGATTACAGCAATATGGTTGAGGTTTTTCGATTGGCAATAATCCACCACATCATTTACCATTACATGATAATTAAATTCGTCTGAATGAAAACTTCGTCCATGATTGCGCAAGTCCAGTGCATGAACTTCAAAACCATTGGCGGCATACTGCACCGCTAATGATTTCCAGTTGTCGGACATCCCTAAAAAACCGTGAAGAATCAACAACGGTGTTCCAGAACCTTCTATTTTTGAATATAACATTTGAAACTTTTATTTAGTTCTAATTTATGAATTCTTGAAATACATATTATAGGATTTCACAATCAGTGCTTATCTCAATCTCAACAAATACCCATTCACCACATTGTCTAACCCAAGATAAAGCGCTTCTGAAATCAAAGCGTGACCTATCGAAACTTCGAGTAACCCTGGAATATTCTCTTTAAAAAACCGAATGTTATCCAAGCTCAAGTCGTGACCTGCGTTAATGCCAAGTCCTAATTCTAAAGCAAGTTCGGCAGATTTTGTGTATGAAATAACGGCGTTTTTGTTACCCAATTCATATTGTTTGGCGTATTCTTCGGTGTAGAGTTCTATGCGGTCTGCGCCTGTTTCTCTTGCGCCTTCAATCATTTTTAAATCTGGATCTACAAAAATTGAAGTTCTGATGCCGTTGCGTTGAAATTCCGCAATTACTTCTGTCAAAAAGCTTTTGTTCAAAATGGTGTTCCAACCTGCGTTTGAAGTTATTGCACCAATTTCATCGGGCACTAAGGTCACTTGTGTTGGTTTACATTCCAGAACCAAATCTATAAAATTGTGCTTTGGGTTTCCTTCAATATTATATTCGGTGGTGACAATCGATTTTAAATCCCTAGCATCTTGATAGCGAATGTGGCGTTCGTCGGGGCGCGGATGAATTGTGATTCCTTGCGCTCCAAACCGCTGAAGGTCTATTGCTACTTGCAAAAGGTTGGGCACGTTGCCGCCTCGGGCATTGCGCAAGGTTGCTATTTTGTTAATGTTTACGCTTAATTTGGTCATGGCTTGTGTTTGTTTTAAACTAAATTTTTAAACCCGACAAAAATACAAAGTAAATCTACTGTCTTATCTTATATTTTTGATTAATTTGCAACGTTTAAAAATGTAGTGCTATGACAACTAATATTGAACAATATATAACCAACGATTATCAAGCCATTCAAGGTCGAGAAACCATTGCCGATGTGCAGGATTTTTTTGAGGAAGTTTCGTATTCTCACTTTCCTGTTCTGCATGATTCGGTCTATATTGGTAGTCTTGCAGCCGATGACGTTGCTGGTTTCGATGCCGATAAAACGGTCTTAGATTATCGCTATGCCACAGAAGGTTTTTTTGTTAGAAATGCAATGAATTGTTTGGACGTTTTAGAAGTTTTTGCCAAAAACAACACCAATACCGTTCCGGTTCTTGACGAAGAAAACAACTATTTGGGTTATTACGAACAAGAATCCATCGTTGGGATTCTCAAACAAACACCATTTATTAAAGAACGTGGCGGCATTATTGTGGTTCAAAAAAGCAGTGTCGATTATTCGATGAGTCAGATTACGCAGATAGTTGAAAGCAACAACGGTAAGGTTTTGGGACTTTTTATCTCGGCTGCCGAAGGAAATTTAATAGAAGTTACCATCAAACTGGCGATTGGCGAATTGAACGAAATCATTCAATCTTTCAGGAGATACAATTATGAAATAATCTCAAGCCATGATGAGGACACCTATATCAATAACCTGAAAGACCGTTCTGATTATCTCGATAAATACCTTAATATATAGTTCGATTTTTCTAAAGTTAGCATTATGAAAATAG
>CAIXNQ010000057.1 GCA_903920835.1 uncultured Bacteroidota bacterium
AACAAGATTATTCTCAAGCAGTAAGCCAAGTTAAAAAGGCTTCGCAAAAGGAAATCGAGGAAGTAAGTCTACGCATTTTTGAGAACTTCTTCAAAAAACTTTAATTATAAATATCCATAATAAATCAAGGAGATTTTCAAAATGGGAAAATTTAATCTGTCCGAAGCCGCTAAAGAGATTCTTTCTTCTACCGTAACTGGTAAGAAGTCTGGTCAAGATAAGCCTTCAAAATTAAGTGGTGATGTTGCTTACGGCACAAAAGAAGTAGATGTTGGTCACGCACCTTTAAAAACAACTGATGCAAATCCTGACTATACAACAGGCACACCATCAGCTACACCTCCAGGCGCAACACCTCCTGTAGGTTCTGAGCCAATGAAGAAACTCAAGGCACAACCTGCTCAGTCCGGTTCAATTGAACAACCAGAAGGTAAGCCAATGAAACAAACTATGCCAACCAACAAGGGTGGTGTAGGTGTTCAACAGTATGAAGAGACCGAAGTCGAAGGCGAAGAAATTGTTGCCGAAGAAAAAGAAGAAGGTCACGAAGATGCTGCTGAAGATAAAGCCATGATTAAAAAGGCTGTAGCTAAAGCTAAAATGAAAGAAGATATTGACGCTTTGTTAGAAGGCGAAAACCTTTCAGAAGAATTTGCTAATAAAGCTGCCACAATTTTTGAAGCCGCTGTTGTTGCTCGTGCTGAAGAAGTTGTTGCTATCGTTGAATCTGAACTTCACGAACAGTTTCAAGTTGCCGTTGAAGAAATCAAAGAAGATTTGGCCGCTAAAGTTGATGACTACCTTAACTATATGGTTGAAGAGTGGGTTAAAGACAATGAAATCGCTATCGAAAAAGGTCTCCGTGCTGAGATTACCGAAGATTTCATTAATGGTTTACGCAATTTGTTTGTAGTAATTAAATGGGACAAGTTCTTATAATTATCCTTATTGGATGGTGGGTTGCGTGGTTTATAGATTGGTGATGTATTAAAACGGAGGTAGGTAATCAAATGATTAAAGTTGTATTTTACTATGTAATTGTAATTGGAATCGGAGGTTTGATTGGATATTGTATTGCAAATGAGTTTCATCAATTTGGCTTCATAACACCATAGTTATACTATTGTATAATTGGAGTTATAGTTAAATGACTAAAGAGGATAAAGTTGTTTATGTTTTTGTGGGTTTTTTCGCTGTATTTGCCATTGTAATTTCAATTGGAGTTTTATTGGGAAATTCTTTTTGTGTTGCAGTTCTAAATGGATTTATGAATCCACAAAGCGCTACGCAACCATGCGAGCGTAGTCATTGTTGTGAATGTAAATAATTTTATCTTAGCCAATAAATGAGAGCAGTCAAATGGATAAATTTATTGAAGTTTTAGCGGCTGTTTGTTTTGCATTTACATTTGCGATTGTAATTACAATTGTATTCTGTATTGGTGTATTAATTGTTGGGTTTTATTTTCCTCTATAAAGGAGCATAAGTAAATGGATACAGATGTTTCAGTTATCATTAATTGTGGTGCTATCCTTGGCGCTATGATTATTGGAATTGCAATTGGATATTATATTGGTAAATGCTTTTGTTCTTATTATAAAGAATATCATTAAAAT
>CAIXNQ010000058.1 GCA_903920835.1 uncultured Bacteroidota bacterium
CGTTCTTTGTTGAAGGTTTCTTCAAAATAAATTTTATACGGATAAACAGGTTCGTGAAACACATTGTCATGGCTGTACCAGCCGAATTTGTTGTTTTGAACAATGTGCATAGCATAAAATAATTCTCTCGGATAAACATTGTCATATTGTGGTGCTTTCAAAATTGTACCTCGATTATTGGCTATGCCATAGCGACCGTTTTGTTTAATTGCCCACAAAGTGCCATAACCACCATTATAATTAACCGTGATTTCGTCATAAACACAAGGCAATATGGTTTGTTTTTCTGCGGCAATAACGCCCCATTTGGCAATGCCTTGTTCGTTTTTTATGGCTACTAAAAAGTAGGGTTTTAATCCGCTTTCGGCTCTAAAATAGCGAATGCTGTCATATTTTGCTTCCCAAACTTTTGTGCCAAGTATGATGCCGAGTTTGTTGTTCTTTTTATACGTAACATAATTGTGATACGTAAAAATAGTATCTACTTTTTCTTTATCGGTTTCATTATTGGGCGAGGTGTCATACTGGCTCAGCGCATATCCATTGCCTTGAATGAATTTATTTATCTTTAAATCGGCTTCTGGAATGTCAAAAAAAATCGAATCATGTTTGAATTTACTTTCGTGATATCTTCGATCGGTGCGCAATAGTCTTGTTTTTCCTTTTTTGGTAGCAAACGCATAAATTCTTTCGGCATAATTATTTTTAACTTCATAAAAATTGTATTTATCCTCTCTTTGTTCCACAACTTCTTGGTTAGAATTCATGTCTTCTATTTGCGCTTGTTTGTCGGGTGCTACATCATATTTTTGGAGTTTGTTGTTATAATTTGCTTTATAATAATAACTTTTGTCTGTTTTTTCGTCGTGAAAATAGATGTGAATTGCTTTGTCCGAAGGTTTGAATTTGCAAGAAAAATAGGCGTTTTTGTCTTTATAAAGCCACTGCACAATTTTCTGTTTTGATTTATCATAAACAAAAACCCCCGAATTTTTGTTCTTTCCGGCAACAACAACAACTATTGGGTCGGTCGGATTTATGGTCGGGGTAATAGTAACGGTATAAACAGTAATGGTAATTAATTTTTCGCCATTCAAATTATAAATAGCGGTGTATCCCGATTGCGAATCTTTCTTATCTTGTTCAACGATAAAAGTGCTTTCTAATTCATAATATGTATGGGTAGCACTTAGCGCAATCACAACTTTGCCTTGATAGGCCACGCCTTCGTTTCTGTTTTTATACAATCGAAAGAGTTGTAAATAGTCCATTGATTTTACACTATCAAAAGTAGGAGGTAAGACCAAATTCAATTTCTTGTCGCACAATCCCCACAGCGCACCATTGCGATAAGGAATTAAAGTTTTTTGAGCGCAAAGAATGTTATAACAACAAAGCAACAGTAGGATTTTTAGTTTCAAGAGACTATAAATTAAAGGTAAATTATTCTTGAGAAATTCGGATGGATTTACTGGCTTTTACTGTGTCAACTTCTTTAAA
>CAIXNQ010000059.1 GCA_903920835.1 uncultured Bacteroidota bacterium
AAAGTAGTTGTCGATTTTGGAGTTTAGATTTAGTAGGATAATGAGCGAATCTTTAAGGCATTTTAGTAAATCATTTTCCCGCTTTCGCCTTTATCTTGCTCCGTAAACTACGCAAGGATATCGGCTCAATCGGGGCTAAAGAGTAAACATATAGCAAGAAAATAAAAGTAGAAACAACAATAAAAAACCTTTGCGACTTCCCGCCTTTGCGAGCAAAAAGAAAGTAAGAAAGTGAAAAAAACTTAATGAATCTTAATACCTTAATAGTTTAAAAACAAATTGATTTTAACTGTAATCAAAGAAAAAAGTAAATAAAATTATTTCATATTTAAAGATTCAAGCCAAGAACTTGAAACATTAAACTTGAAACCTGAAACAAAAAAGATATGTCAGAACACGAAGTAAAAAACCTAGAAGCAATTTTTGACGCACGTATCGCACGTGACGAAAAAATCGAACCAAAAGATTGGATGCCCGAAAAGTACCGTCAAACACACATTCGTCAAATTTCGCAACACGCACATTCCGAAATTGTTGGTATGTTACCCGAAGGAAATTGGATTACTCGTGCGCCTTCTCTAAAAAGAAAAGTAGCCTTGTTAGCCAAAATTCAAGACGAAGCTGGTCACGGTTTATACTTATATTCCGCTTGCGAAACTTTGGGCGTATCACGAGAAGAATTATACGAACAACTCCATTCAGGAAAAGCAAAATATTCCAGTATTTTCAATTATCCAACACTTACTTGGGCAGATATGGGAGCCATTGGTTGGCTCGTTGACGGAGCTGCAATCATCAATCAAGTGCCATTAACAACTACCTCATTCGGACCTTATGCTCGTGCGATGGTTCGTGTTTGTAAAGAAGAAAGTTTCCACCAACGCCAAGGTTTTCAAATCATGATGACATTGGCTGAAGGAACTCATGAGCAAAAAGAAATGGCGCAAGATGCTTTGAACCGTTGGTGGTTTCCAGCCTTGATGATGTTGGGCCCAACAGACGACGCGTCGGTGCACACCGAACAATCTATGAAATGGAAATTGAAACGCAAAACCAATGATGAATTGCGTCAGCAATTTGTAGATCAAACTGTTCCACAAGCCCACATGATTGGACTTACCATTCCAGATCCTACGTTAAAATTTAACGAAGAAACCAAACATTACGAATTTGGAGAACTTAATTGGAATGAATTTTGGCAAGTAGTAAAAGGACATGGCCCCTGCAACAAAGAACGTATATCAGCTCGCAGAAATGCTTGGGATAACGGAAAATGGGTGCGTGATGCCGCAATGGCTTACGCAGAAAAACAAGCAAACAAAGAAGTAAAACAAGCAATATAAATTAGTCAAAAGTCAAAAGTCGAAAGATGGATGACTTTAGACTTTTAGACTTTTAGACTATGAAAAACTGGCCACTTTGGGAAGTATTTATAAGAAGTAAAAACGGATTAGAACACCGTCATTGCGGAAGTTTACACGCTAGCGATGCAACAATGGCACTCGAAAACGCGCGCGATGTGTACACAAGACGAATGGAAGGTGTAAGTATTTGGGTGGTGCCATCAGCACAAATCACGGCGTCTAATCCAGAAGATAGTGCAGCGCTATTTGATCCAGCAAAAGACAAAGCCTACCGTCATCCTACGTTTTATGAATTGCCTGACGAATTAAAACACATGTAAATTAATTATAAGTTATTAATTATGAGTTGCACAATTTATAAAAAAAACTAATTAATCAAAACCAATGAACAATTTAGTACAATACATATTTGGAATTGCAGATAATTCTTTAATTCTTGGTCAACGGCTTGGAGAATTGTGCGGTCACGGTCCCAGTTTAGAAACCGATATCGCCATGACCAATATTTCTCTGGATTTATTCGGTCAAGTACGCAGTTATTACCAATATGCAGCCAAATTAATCGGAGGTGATGCAACAGAAGATACCATTGCTTTCCTAAGAAAAGAAAGAGAATATAAAAACGTTCTGTTGGTCGAACAGCCCAATCAAGATTTTGCCTATTCTATTGCAAGACAATTTCTATTCGATGTTTATCATTTATTAGTGTTAGAAGAGTTACAAAATAGTAAAGACGAAACCTTAGCAGCTATAGCCAAAAAAAGCATCAAAGAAGTTTCCTATCATACAAGATTTTCTTCCGATTGGATTAGAAGATTAGGCGATGGAAGCGAAGAAAGCCACAAAAAAATCCAAAATGCCATTAACGATTTATGGATTTTCACTGACGAGTTATTTCATCAAACCGATTCAGATAAAGCAATGGCTACTGAAGGAATAGGA
>CAIXNQ010000060.1 GCA_903920835.1 uncultured Bacteroidota bacterium
TAACTAACAAATGTAATATTGAAATAAATCCCTTTGGGGATGATATTTATTATTATATCTGCCTAAAACATATCGTCCCTACGGGACTTTTTTTATGGTATTTGTTTTTCGTTCTACCAACATTTAATCCCTATCGGGATTTAATTATTTTTAGAAAATTAAATTTTAGGGCTTGATTATTTAGTTGTTCTTTAGCCTAAATTAAACTGATCAAACAACTATTTAATTGGAATTAAAAAACCTATGGCTGCTCCACCAGCAACTTGATGTGATTTTTGATTAAAATAATAAGAGAACATAACATCTGTTGTTGTTTTTCGACCAAATGACAATCCGATTGAGAATGGAATGTGAGTGTCAATTCCGTTCATTTTTATGTTTCTATTGGGTGTATAGGTTTGATAATTTCCTATCGAAAAGCCTAAACCACACTCGATAAAAGGGGCAACATAAGGAATTGGGGCACAAACACGAACTTTTCCACCAAAAAAAACTGCCGAAGTTGCTGCATAATAAGGCGTATATCTATTTTTTAAATCTCTATCGTCGCCTGTAGTTGAAACAAATCCAACATAAGGACGAACTCCAAACCATTTTTTTTCACAAGTTACATATTCTACTTGCGCATAATAACCCGTGCCACCATAATAATTTGATTCATTTGCAGTAGTTAATCCCAGACCTGCAGAAAAATTAACAAAATCTCCAACTCTTGGCTGAGCAAACGTTAATTTCATCGAAAATAACAACAGAAAAACTAGAAATAATTTTGATAAAGTTAGGTTCATATTTGAAGTATTTAATATTAATAAAAAAACGAAAATGTTTAGTTTGAATAAATAAAAGGCGAAAATATAGATTTTTAGCGAAATTATTTACGAACTTAAATTAAATTTTCAATCAAATCATTTATGAAAGAACCAATAAAAGAAATTTCAAAACTACAAGAAATAGTTCTTTTGTAATTTAATATTACCCAAAACAATATTGCTAGAGCATTTCATGAGTTTTTTCAAATACCATTTCTAAATTTTTAATCATTTCTACAAAACAAAAAACAACTTTAAACTCAAAAGCGACCTACTTTTATTTTGAGTTAAAAGCGTACCTTTGTGCTTCAAAACTGAAAAATAAAACATAATGAAACGTGTTGTTGTTGGGCTTTCGGGAGGTGTAGATTCTAGCGTAGCTGCCTATTTATTGATGCAGCAAGGCTATGAAGTCATTGGTTTGTTTATGAAAAACTGGCACGATGATTCGGTGACAATCTCTAACGAATGTCCGTGGCTCGAAGACAGCAATGACGCACTTTTGGTTGCCGAAAAACTCGGAATCCCGTTTCAAACCGTCGATTTAAGCGAACAATATAAAGAGAAGATTGTCGATTATATGTTCGACGAATACGAAAAAGGAAGGACTCCAAACCCAGACGTGTTGTGTAATCGAGAAATCAAATTTGATGTCTTTATGAAAATAGCACTCGAACTTGGTGCCGATTTTGTTGCCACCGGGCATTATTGCCGCAAAGCCGAAGTTCAAGTCGAAGGCAAAGCCATATATCAACTCTTGGCTGGCAAAGACAACAACAAAGACCAATCCTATTTTTTATGTCAATTGTCGCAAGACCAATTAGCAAAAGCACTCTTTCCGGTGGGCGATTTGACCAAGCCCGAAGTGAGAGCGATTGCCAACAAAATGGAACTCATCACTGCCGATAAAAAAGATTCTCAAGGTTTGTGTTTTATCGGAAAAGTACGTTTGCCCGAGTTTCTGCAACAAAAATTACAACCCAAAGAAGGAATAATTATTGAAATTAATGCCGATGATGATTGCTATAACCAACCTATTCCTAACTTTAATTCAGAAGAAGAACGACTTGCTTTTTTAGCCAAAAACATAGATTATCTCCCAACGATGGGAAAAATTGTTGGCAAACATCAAGGTGCGCATTATTTTACCACCGGACAGCGAAAAGGGCTCCACGTCGGCGGCACCAAAGAAGCACTTTTTGTTATCGCTACCAATGTCGTTACTAATACCATCTATACGGGTCAAGGCGCAAATCATCCGGGTTTGTTTAAAAAAGCATTGTTCATTAATACAAATGAAGTTCACTGGATTCGCACCGATTTAAAACTAAAAGCTGGAGTTACACTGAATGTTCAAGCCAGAATTAGATACCGACAACCACTTCAAGAAGCCACACTCCATGTTTTTGAAAAAGGAATGTATGTTGAATTTATCGAGCCACAATCGGCAATTACCGAAGGTCAATTTGTAGCTTGGTATCTCGACGATGAATTAGTTGGTTCGGGAGTAATTTCATAATTTAGACGCCTCAAAATATCAATTCATATTATATTTAGTTAATAAAAAACACAATCCAAATGAAAAAAATAATACTCTTTCTATTTATTCTTAGCTCTTGGTCTGGATTTTCTCAAGAAGATGCTTGGGTTTATTTTGCCAACAAACCCAACTCGGCAACCTATCTAGCAAATCCATTAACCATGCTAACCCAACGTTCGTTAGACCGAAGAACAGCTCAAAATATTCCATTGGCTGCTTCAGATGTGCCGATACATCAACCTTATATTGACCAAGTCACCGCTGCTCCAGGAATTACCGTAATGGCAAAATCAAAATGGCTCAATTGTCTTCATGTTCGAGGAACGCAAATTGACATTACGGCTTTGCAATCACTTCCTTTTGTTAGTCAAATTAAATTTGCAAATGCTTTATTAAATTTAAAAACAAAAAATGTAGTTCGACAAATCAAAGCAGTCAACAAGCAACTTAGTGTTCAAGTAAATTACAACTACGGAAATTCGCTCAATCAAGTTCAAATGATGAAAGTTGATTGGCTGCACCAACAAGGAAAAATAGGCACAGGAAAAGTAATAGCAATTCTCGATGCTGGTTTTCCTGGCGTAGATACGGCACAACCATTTCAGAATTTAGTAACCAACAATCATATTCTCGGAGGATATGATTATGTAAATAAAAACACCAATTTCTATACAGGAAACGACCACGGAACAATGGTACTTTCAACAATTGGTGGTTTTACAGATGGCCAACTTGTTGGTTCCGCTCCTGATGCTAAATTTTATTTATACATTACAGAAGATGTGGCTTCAGAAAATCCAGTCGAAGAGAGTAATTGGGTAGAAGCAGCCGAAGAAGCCGATAGAGTTGGTGTAGATATTATCACAACTTCGCTAGGATATTTCGCCTTTGACGATACCGCTTACGGACATACTTATTCCGACATGACAGGCGACAGTGCTTTTGCATCACGAGGCGCAAACATCTGGTTTGATTCGCCCGTCAAAACTTGGGCCTATTGAACTGAAAGACGCAATGCTTCGGTTGGATTTTACAGCTCCAACAGCAAGAACTTTTAATGCTTCCGCAGGCACGCCAATATGTGGTTCTGCATTGTTCCCTTCATTTCCTGCACTTGCAACAACAACAATTCCTTTGCTGAAAGCTATGTTTGCGCCTCTTGATGCAAAAGCACTGTCGCCTGTCATGTCGGAATAAGTATGTCCGTAAGCAGTATCGTCAAAGGCGAAATAGCCTAATGAAGTTGTGATAATATCTACACCAACTCTATCGGCTTCTTCGGCTGCTTCTACCCAATTACTCTCTTCGACTGGATTTTCTGAAGCCACATCTTCTGTAATGTATAAATAAAATTTAGCA
>CAIXNQ010000061.1 GCA_903920835.1 uncultured Bacteroidota bacterium
ATGGAACGAAGGTGCAACTATTATTCTATTTGCAGTAGTATTTTTAGTTGTTTTAAAAAACGAATTTAATTGGATTTTCGGAGTTTTAGGAATTATACTATTTTCTTTGTTAATTATGCTCGGATTCAAGTTCTATAAACGACTTAGGGAACAAGTTAAATAGCTTTTTCCTTTACAAAATAAATGATAATAGGATTTAAAATAGCTTCTCTTTCGCTCCGAATTCGGATTTTTTTTTCAATGATTGTATTGATTATAATTGCTTCTATACTGATGGCAACTATTTCAATTTTGCAATTTAAAGATGAATCTAGGGTTTATCATCAAGAACGTCTCGAACGAAAAGAAGATGCCATCAAGGAAAATATTAATTATGTTTTGGCTAACACCAATTATCCTTTAACTGCATCAAATCTAGAAAATATTTTTAAAGATAAAATTCACGAACTCGCCGACATTCACAACATAGAAATTAATATTTATAGCCTTTCAGGACGATTGATTATCTCTTCAAAAGCAGCATTTTCAATCGATACAATTTCGCCTCCAATTCCTCCAAAAATATTAAAAGCGGTTCAATCATCTATCGATAAACGTTATGTTGACATAAGTACAATTGATGGAAAAAAATATCGGTCTTCGTTTACAATGTTGAAAGATAATATTTTTAAACCTCTAGGGATAATTAATTTGCCTTATGTAGAGGATGATAATTATTATGAAAACGAACTCCGAAATTTTCTTTTTCACCTTGCCCAAGTTTATGGATTTATGTTATTAGTAGCTTTTGCAGTTGCTTATTTTTTATCTTCTTATATAACCAAATCTTTAAAAACCATTTCGGATAAATTAAGTGAAACCACCTTAAATCAAAAAAACGAAAAAATCGTTCTTGAAGCAAATAGTAAAGAAATTAACCTTTTGATTAAAGCCTATAACAATATGGTTGACGAGCTCGAAGAAAGCGCTCTAAAACTCGCTCAAAGTGAACGAGAAGAAGCTTGGCGCGAAATGGCAAAACAGGTGGCCCATGAAATTAAAAATCCATTAACACCAATGCGATTGACGGTGCAGAGTTTTCAACGAAAATTTGATGCAAGCGACCCAAATTTAAAACAAAAGTTGAATGATTATTCCGAGACAATGATTCAACAAATTGATACGATGAATGCGGTTGCTTCAGCATTTTCAAATTTTGCTTCAATGCCTGCACAACAAAATGAAACTTTAAATGTGGTTGAAGTTGTTGCACTTGCATTGGATATTTTTAATGAAGATTACATTTCTTTTGACAGTGATGGTCCAGAAATTATTTCAAAAATGGATCGTACGCAATTGATTCGAATTATTAACAATTTAGTCAAAAACGCCATTCAAGCTATACCCGAAAATCAAGATTTTAAAATGATTCGAGTTAGCGTAAAAAAAATTGATAACGATGTTTCTATTTTTGTTAGAGATAACGGTGTAGGCATTGCTGAATCAGATGTTGACCATGTTTTTGAACCCAAATTTACCACTAAAAGTAGCGGTATGGGACTTGGATTGGGAATTATTAAAAATATTATTGAAAATTATAAAGGAACTATTACATTTGAAACCCTAAAAGGACAAGGAACATTGTTCAAAGTAACCTTGCCGATAATTAAAACCCTCTAAAATGAACTTAGAAAACATAATTGTAAACTCAGAAAACGGAATCGGGCAAATAACAATCAACCGACCTACAAAACTCAATGCGCTTAATAAAGCTACAATTCACGAATTAAGTCAAGCTTTTAAACATCTTGAAGCCAATCCAAAAGTTAATGTTATTATCTTAACTGGTGAAGGACAAAAAGCCTTTGTAGCGGGCGCAGACATTTCAGAATTTGCTCATTTTTCTAGCGAAGAAGGTGCTCAATTGGCAGCAATCGGTCAAGAAACACTCTTTGATTTGGTAGAAAATTTAAAAACACCTGTCATTGCTGCAATTAATGGTTTTGCTTTAGGTGGTGGCTTAGAACTTGCCATGTCTTGTCATATTAGAGTTGCTTCAGACAATACCAAAATGGGTTTGCCAGAAGTCTCACTTGGATTAATTCCAGGATACGGCGGCACACAAAGATTGCCACAACTGATTGGAAAAGGAAAAGCAATGGAACTCATTATGACTGCCCAAATGATTACAGCAGATGAAGCACACAGATTGGGTTTGGTAAACCATGTTGTGCCACAGAATGAATTAATTGATTATTGCAAATCTATAGCTACACAAATTCTAAAAAACTCTCCATCGGCCATATCTCAGGCGATTCAAGCTGTTAATGCCATTTTCAAAGACGGAATCAATGGCTATGAAACCGAAATAAAAGCCTTCGGTAAGTGTTTTAAAACCGACGATTTTAAAGAAGGCACAACAGCGTTTTTAGAAAAAAGAAAAGCAGTTTTTACGGGCAAATAATAAATTGTATTTTTTTTGTTTATGCAGAATTTAAATTGACGGAATTAAAGTTAACATAACTTTATTTCCAACTGACTTTCTTTCTGAAAATTGAAAACAACCCAACAATTGAAGTAAAAAAAGGATAGAACAGCGCACTTCCTAAAGGAATGATTATTTTTTGAATTCCAAAAGAACCTTTTGATTTATTGATGAGTAGAACATCAATAAAATATTTAAATAGCCACGTAAAAAATAAGAAACTCCAGTTGAAATAACCTAGGCAACACAAAATAGCTAATAAAACAATACTAAAATTCATCATTAGCACCGAAACTGCCAGTGCTTTTGGAAAAATCGTGTAATAGTTTGATGTTTTACTCGCCCAGCGAACTCGTTGTTTGAAAAGAGACAATATTGTTTTTAAATGTTTTGTAAAAACAATTACTTCTTTTGAATTTAAAAAATGCACTTCGTCATCGTTATATTGAATAGCTTTTTGTAACAGAAAAACATCGTCACCACTTGTTATTTCTGAATTCCCTTCAAAACCATTTAATGAAATAAACAGCGACTTTTTGTATGCAAAATTTGCACCACTACCCATAAAAGGTTTTCCTAATCCAAAACTTCCAATGGTTGTTGCCTGCAAACAAAGTTGGTCTAATGCTTGAAATTTTGCTAAAAAATTAGTTTGTTTTAAAACACAAACAGCTCCTGACAGCATTGAAACTTTGTGATTTTGAATGTAATTGTCATAACCCAAAAGCCAGTTGGGCAAAACTATACAATCGGCATCAGTCGTAATAATCCATTGATGATGCACAATCGGAATAGCTCTAGAAATAGCATCTTTCTTGGGTGAATTTGTCAAACGTAAATTGGTTAACAACCTAGTCGGAATCAATCCGTTTTCGATGCGCCATTGGTTAAAAATCTTTACAGAATCGTCTATAGAACCATCGTCAATAGCAATAATTTCAAATAATTCTCTTGGGTAATTTAATTTCGCAATTGATTTTAATAAATCTGGCAAATTTTCAGCTTCATTTCTAAATGGAATAATTATTGAGAACGAAGTTATTGGCGGTTGATTCTCTATTTCATAAGCTTTTACCTTTGATAAACCCCAAATTAAAAGTGCAATAAAAAAAGTATATTCAATTAGAATCAAATAATAAATGCTTGTGATTAATTCCATTTTGGTTTGAATTTTAAAACAAAATAACTTCCTATAATTACAGGCAAAACTACATTTAACAACCACATTAAAGTACTAACAAAAACCACAATCCATTGATTTATTCCAAATTTTGAGAACAAATAAACAGCAATACTGCCTTTGACAGCAAAATCTAAAAATTGAAAAGAGGGTAGGGCAGAGGCAATAAAATAAACGGACGCAATGAGCGACATCAAAGTAAAATAGGGCAAATCAACACCAAAAAGTAGAAACAAAATATAATATTGATGCGAAAAAACCAGATAACGACCAATTGCTAATGCATTGTTTTTTAAATGAATCTTCTTCGGAATATCGTTTGTTTTTTTTAATAAACTTTGAATTGAATATCCTTTTATAGTAGTGTTTTTATTAAAATATAAAAACATAAAAAGAGTAAAACAACTACCAATGATTAATAAACCTTCGAGCCAATATCCGAGGAAAAATAATCCTAAAGTTCCAAAAAAAACAGTCAAAATCATTTGAATACCATTACAAATCAGGTTTAAAAAAAATATTTTTTTGGTATATTTTTTATCAAAATATAGTGCTTTTCCAGCATATTCTCCAACTCCGTTTGGTGTAAAAATCCCGGCGGTTAAAGCTCCTAAAACTTGATTTATCGCAGTTCCTATTTGAATTGTTTTGATAATAGAGACTAAGTTTTGCCATTTTAAAATCTCTAAAAAACGATTTGCAACGCTCAAAAAGAGTATGAAAATAATTTCAAATACGGTTAATTTGTTATTAATAAATGATAAACTCTCATCTAAATTGAGTTTTCTGTTGTTTGCTAATTGATTATAAATAAAATAAAAAGCACCAATAACAATCAGTACTTTAATAATAAAAACCAAAAAATGTTTAGTTTTGTTCGATATTGAAATCATTCTTATTTTCCTCAAAAAGAGTATAAATTAATTTGCGGTAAAATAACAACTAAAACTTGGCATTTGAAACCAGAAACAAAATTTCCAGCTACTGAGCGCATCATTTTAGGAATAGACCCTGGAACTACTATTATGGGTTTCGGACTAATAAAAGTCATAAATAAAAAAATGGAATTTATTCAGCTTAATGAGTTGATTTTAAATAAATATGACGACCATTATATGAAACTTAAAATTATTTTTGATCGCACCATCGAATTAATTGAAACCCACCACCCAGATGAAATTGCAATTGAAGCTCCCTTCTTTGGCAAAAACGTTCAATCTATGCTCAAATTAGGACGAGCGCAAGGCGTAGCAATGGCTGCTGGTTTGTCAAGACAGATTCCAATAACTGAATATGAACCAAAAAAGATTAAAATGGCA
Organism: uncultured Bacteroidota bacterium; assembly: GCA_903920835.1. Classification (GTDB taxonomy): domain Bacteria; phylum Bacteroidota; class Bacteroidia; order Flavobacteriales; family Flavobacteriaceae; genus Flavobacterium. Next base: position 4,964 of record CAIXNQ010000061.1, read on the forward strand.
ATAACCGGAAACGGAAACGCTACTAAAGAACAGGTCGCAAAGATGCTTCAACAGCTTTTGGGTTTAAAAGAATTGCCAAAAAATCTCGATTCTACTGATGGTTTAGCTGCGGCTGTATGTCATTTTTTTAATTCAGGAAAAATAGCTGGAAGCAAAAGTTATTCGGGATGGGACGCTTTTGTAAGACAAAATGAAGATCGGATTAAAAAGTAATTCATATATAACAATATTGATTATAAAAAAGAGCGATTCTTTCCAATCGCTCTAATTTCATTTTTAATCCTCTGAATCATAAATATTTTGATAGAGTTAAAAATATTTAATTTAATCTTTAAAATAAGAAAAACTTTCCTCGTTTTCTATTTTTAACAACGATTGATAAATCAATTTAATTACATTTTCTACATCTTTTTTATGAACCATTTCTACTGTGGTGTGCATATATCGAAGCGGTAGAGATATTAATGCAGAAGCCACACCGCCATTGCTATAGGCAAATGCATCAGTGTCAGTGCCAGTCACTCTTGACGAAGCCAATCGTTGAAAAGGAATTTCATTTTTAAGAGCAGTGTCGATAATTAATTCTCTTAGTTTGTTTTGTACAGCTGGTGCATAAGTGATAACTGGACCTTTACCAATTTGTGTTTCGCCTTCAATTTTTTTCTCAATCATAGGCGTTGTAGTGTCGTGACAAACATCTGTAACTATTGCAACGTTGGGTTTAATAGTGTTTGTAATCATCTCTGCACCTCTCAAACCTACTTCTTCTTGAACTGAATTTACGATATATAATCCAAACGGCAGTTTCTTTTTGTTTTCATAAAGCATTCGGGCTACTTCTGCAATCATAAAGCCGCCCATTCGGTTGTCAATTGCTCGACAAACAAATTTATCTTCGTTAAGAATCATAAACTCGTCGGGATAGGTAATAACGCAACCAACGTGAACTCCAAGATTTTCAACCTGCTCTTTTGTTTCGCAACCACAATCAATGAACAAATTGTCAATTCGTGCTACTTCTTCTTTTCCTCTATTTCTTGTGTGAATTGCTGGCCAACCAAAAACGCCTTTAACAATTCCTTTTTTAGTATGGATATGAACTCTTTTAGACGGCGCAATTTGATGATCTGAACCACCGTTTCTGATGACATAAATCAATCCGTTGTCGGTAATGTAATTTACATACCACGAAATCTCATCAGCATGACCTTCGATTACAACTTTATATGGAGCGTCAGGGTTGATAATCGCAACAGCTGTGCCATAAGTATCTGTTATAAAAGTGTCAACATAAGGTTTAAGATAATCCATCCAAATTTTTTGACCAGATGATTCATAACCTGTTGGCGATGGATTGTTCAAATAGTTTTCTAGAAACGTAAGTGCATTTGTTGATAAAATA
>CAIXNQ010000062.1 GCA_903920835.1 uncultured Bacteroidota bacterium
ACTTTTCCTCCAGGTCCAATCAACGCACCAATAAAGGCACCCGGAATGGTTCTCATAATAATTTTCGGAGCGTGTTTCTTAACATCGGCTCTTGGAGTAGCGATTGTTTCCACCAATTTACCTAAAATGTGCATCCGTCCATCACGCGCTTGATTCAAGGCTTGTTCCATAATGTCATAGCGCAATCCATCAATTTTGATGTCCATTTGACACGCTGTAATACCGTCTTTAGTTCCTGTTACTTTAAAGTCCATGTCTCCTAAGTGATCTTCATCACCTAAGATGTCTGACAATACCGCAAATTTTTGTCCGTCGGTAATCAATCCCATAGCAATTCCGGAAACGGGTTTTACCATTTGAACTCCAGCATCCATCAACGCCATAGTTCCCGCACAAACTGTGGCCATAGAAGAAGAACCATTCGATTCTAACACTTCAGATACAATACGGATGGTGTAAGGACAATCCGCAGGAATCATGTTTTTCAGCGCCCGTTGTGCTAAGTTTCCGTGACCTACTTCTCTTCTTGAAGTTCCTCTTAAAGGTTTCGCTTCTCCTGTTGAAAATGGTGGGAAATTGTAATGTAAGTAGAATTTTTCTTCTCCTTGTTCTGATGGCGAATCAATTTGATTGGCTTCTCTAGAAGTTCCTAGAGTTACGGTAGCCAATGCTTGTGTTTCTCCACGAGTAAATAGTGACGATCCGTGAACCGATGGCAAATAATCCGTTTCACACCAAATTGGTCTGATTTCGGTTGTTTTTCTACCATCCAAACGAATTCCTAATTCAAGAATTACGTTACGAACCGCTTCTTTATTGGTTTTGTAGAAATATTTTCCTACTAATCCAGCTAAATCGGCATTTTCAGTATATTCTTCTTCTGTAAATAAAGCTTTACATTCTTCTTTTACAGCAGCAAATTTTTCGCTTCTTTCACTTTTACCAGACGCTTCTTGAGCAATACCATAACATTTGTCATAAGCATGTGCTTTTACTTTGGCATAAACGGTTTCGTCTTCTTTTTCTCCTTCGTAAGTTCGGATTTCTTTTTTACCAAAAGCTTCTTGTAAACGCAATTGTGCGTGGATTTGAACTTTAATAGCTTCGTGAGCAAATTTAATCGCTTCTACCATTTCGGCTTCAGAGATTTCTTTCATCTCTCCTTCAACCATCGCAACCGAATCTAAAGAAGCACCAATCATCATATCAATATCAGATACTTCTAATTGCGCTTTACTTGGATTGATTAGAAATTTTCCGTCCACACGTGCTACACGTACTTCAGAAATTAAGTTGTAAAAAGGAATGTCAGAAACGGCTAACGCTGCAGATGCTGCTAATCCAGCCAAGGCATCGGGCATCACATTTTCGTCATGCGACATTAATTGAATCATTACCTGCGTTTCGGCATGATAATCATCTGGGAAAAGCGGACGTAACACACGATCCACCAAACGCATGGTCAATACTTCGCTGTCACTCGGACGCGCTTCTCTTTTGAAAAAACCACCGGGAAAACGTCCTGCGGCAGCAAATTTTTCACGGTAATCTACCGTCAAAGGTAAAAAGTCAACTGCTGGGTTGGCTGTTCTTGCGGATACTGCTGTAGCTAAAAGCATACAGTCTCCACATCTCACAACAACAGAACCATCGGCTTGTTTTGCTAATTTACCTGTTTCGATGGTGATAGATCTTCCATCACCTAAATCGATTGTTTCTTGGGTTACTTTTGGAATCATAAAATTTAATTCGTTAAAACTATTAGGTTAGTTGTGTTGTTGTGTAGTTGTTGTAACCCAATGAAAAACCGAAAACTTTTCTTAATTATATTAAAAACAAAAAGAGGCGCAAAAGCACCTCTTAAAATTTGTATTATTTTCTAATACCCAATTCTTTGATAATCTCACGATATCTATTAATCTCTTTTTTCTTTAAGTAGTCCAAAAGACTTCTTCTTTTTCCTACTAATTTCACTAGCGAACGTTCTGTGTTGTAATCGTGACGATTTCTTTTCAAATGTTCTGTTAAGTGATTAATTCTAAAAGTGAACAATGCAATTTGTCCCTCAGCAGATCCTGTGTTTTCTGCTTTTCCTCCGTGTTTAGCGAAGATTTCTGATTTAACATCATTAGTTAAGTACATGCTAATATTGTATTAAATGATTATTATGTATGAAAAGTGTGTTTCACAATTCGGTTGCAAACTTAAAAAAAAATTATGAATTATGAATTATGAACTATGAATTATTTTCTCAATCAAAACAATTTCGCCACTTCAATACAAACAAACTCTAAAAAATGTTCGTCTTCCCCCGCTAGCGCAAGCATCTTGCTTGTGCTCACAAAGTACAAACTCAAAAACTACAACCCCAAAATTTGTAGTTTATTCATTAGGTTAAGATAAAAACCCAGCTGCCTCAAAGCACAATAATACATCTTGTTCTCATAAATATTAAAACTGCTATCCGCATCAAAATTTTCATCAGTCTATAATTTTATTTTCGTCGGTCTATAAATTTTCAAACATTATTTGATAATATTTATTATATCAGGAAGTAACATATAACCTCCTCGCACTGGTGAGATTTATTTTAACCCCGCTCTCGCGCCCAAATCTTTTTAAATGGTGATAGTAAAGCAAAAGCCCCGAAATCGGGGCTTTATTGTTTAATCTTGATAATGTCCATAAAGCGAAAAAACTACAATTTGTTCGTTTTCTACTTTGTAAATAATGCGGTGTTCGAGGTTTATTCTTCGAGACCAATAGCCACTATAATTGGCTTTTAGAGCTTCGGGTTGTCCTATACCATCAAAAGGAGTTTTACAAGAGTTCTCTAAAAGATTGTATATTTTCTTTAATGCTTTAATATCGTTTTTCGCCCACCATCCTAAATCTTGCCAAGCTTTTGGCATAAAAACTAAATTACGCATTAATCATTGCTTTAAGCTCGGCTAAATTAAGCGGTGTAGGTACTACCTTTTTACTTTCATAATCTTCAATATCTTTTAATATAGCAGTATTGGTAATTTCATTAGGAGCAATAGCTTTTACATTTTTTACAAAAGAAATTGACTTAAAAAACTCTTCGGCAAAAGCAATTTTATTTTCGGGTATTTCTAAAATATATTTCATTTTATCTTATTTATTCGTTTGCAAATTTTGTTCAAAAAAGTTTTGAAACTTCTGTTTAGTTAGCATCGTATTGATAATATTCACAACGGTGTTTTGGTCTTTTTTTTAATTGAGCAATCAATTTAGCCTTTATAAGATATTATTGAACTCAATGTTGTTTAACAATATCAACTACACGCACAGTCAAGAATATTAATTCAACACTACAAAAGTATCTAAAAAAAGAGAAAATAAGCAACAATTATCTTTTAGATAAACTTATAAAAATCCAACCTTGCTTAGCGTAAGTATCTTGCTTGTTTCCTCAAAGTATAGACCCCAAAAACTACAACCCCAAAAGTTGTAGTTTTTTTTAGGTTAAGATAAAAACCCAGCTGCTTCAAAGCACAATAAAATATCTTGTTTTGTATAAATATAAAAACTGCTATACGCATCAAAATTTTATAAGACTGTAATTTTATTTTCGTCAGTATATAATTTTTCAAACACTATTTGATAAAATTTATTACATCAGGATGTAACATATAATCTCTATTTACAAAGGTCCAAAGACAAAAGCTAATGAATTGATTTGAATTACAAATTACTTTCTAATAAAAACAATTTCGCCACTTCAACACAAACAAACTCTAAAAAATGTTCGTCTCCAATGGTAAAGGGATTGATTTCATGGCTGTCAATATCTATTTGCCCGATGTTGATTCCATCGACAAAAATGGGAACTACAATTTCTGATTTTACGGTTATGCTACACGCAATATAATTGTCTTGAGCCGATACATCGGGTACTACAAAGTTTTGATTTGAAACAGCTACTTGACCACAAATCCCTTTCCCGAATGGAATTATGGTGTGGTCGGTTGGGGCACCAATATATGGACCTAGATGCAGTGTTTGATTTTCATGGTTTGCAAAATAAAAACCAACCCAATTGTAGTGCGGAATTTCTTTGTTTAACAACGCACACAATTGATAAAGTTTGTCTTCACGATTGGCTTGCTCCTTATTTAATATGGATTGGACTTTGGGTTTTAGTGCTTCAAATATCATCTTGTTTTTTTTACAAAAGTATTTAATTGACAATATCTATTTTTGTATAAATTTGTTAAAAATTAATTTTGAAAGAATACCTGCTGCAATACAAACCGTTTTTGCTTTTTTTAGGAAAATTCCTTTTGGCTTATTTGGTACTTACTTTTTGCTATGAAAGTTACCTCAATCAATATAATCCATCACTTTTTCAAGTCGATGGATTTACTAAAGAAGTAGCCAAAGAAACCAAATTAACACTAACTTTTTTAAACCAAAATGCTGCAATTTATTTGCATCCAAAACAAGCCGCAATCAAGTTATTTTATCATTCAAGATATGTTGCACGAATTATTGAAGGCTGTAATGCCGCAAGTTTAATCATTTTGTTCAATGCTTTTGTGATTGCTTTTCCAGGAAAATGGAAAAAAACGTTACTATTCTGTCTTTCTGGTAGTGTTTTAATTCACTTACTAAACATTTTTAGAATTTCGGCCTTGGCTATACTTTTATATTATTTTCCAGAAGAGCAACAGTGGCTTCATGATATTCTTTTTCCTGTGTTTATCTATGGAATTATATTTGGGCTCTGGGTAATTTGGGTTAATCATTTCTCTATTTATGCTGAAAAATCTATTTCAAAATAAGTTAAAATTATCTGGCATCTTGCTATTGATTTGTTGTTTTATGCTCATTAGACTGTATGAAAACGAATTGTTCTACGACCCTTTATTGGTCTATTTCAAATCAAATTATATGAGTTTGCCTTTACCAAAATTAAACACTGAACAATTTATTTTTGGTATAGTTTTTAGATATTTTCTAAATTCTATTTTGTCAATTGCAATAATTCAGTTGGTTTTTAACGATTTAAAAATGTTGAAATTTGCGACTTTGCTCTATTTGATTTTGTTTATATTACTGATGGTTTTACTATTCTTCTTTTTAAATAGTGAAATTCCAAACAAAATGGCGTTGTTTTATGTGCGACGATTTTTAATTCAGCCATTATTTTTGTTGTTGTTTCTGCCGGCTTTTTATATCCAAAACAAATCTTTAAAATAATTAAAACCTACTGATTATATGCTATTTGTTTTATCTTTGCGCCATGAAGTTTAAAAATCTTTACTGTTTTTTGCTTGCTTTCTCACTACTTTTATCTTCAAGTGGTGTGGCAATCAATATTCATTATTGTGGCGAAGAAGTTGCTTCAATTTCTTTAAACAATGACAGTAAAATAGCAGACTCAGAAAAAAACTGTTGTGGCGAAATCGAAAAAAAATCGCATTGTTGTTCTGATAAAATTGTAAAATTAAATCAAAAAAACACGCTGTATTCTTCAAAAGCACCAGTTGATTTCGATAAGCAGCTTTGCTACATTCCAAATTATACAATTCAATATTCTAAGCCAGAGCAACAATTAGTTTCTGATTTAAAAACTACTTCGCATTGCTTGACAAATGCGCCACCATTATATTTAAAGTTCAATCAACTCCTTTTTTACGCCTGATTTTAAAGTGATAAATGCCTCGTTGCTTATGCAATGATTTCAATTATTTACTTTAAAATTCTAACTTATGATTAAAAAAATAGCATTGTTTTTTATGCTGTTTTCTGTTTCTTCAATTTGTTTTGGTCAAGACACTTTGAAGACAATTAAAATAGAAAACAAACAAAAAAGCATCCAAAAATCGATTCGAGTTACTGCCAATAGTGCCGTAATGACCAGCAAAGAATTGCTAAAAGCAGCATGCTGCAACCTTTCTGAAAGTTTTGACACCAACCCGACTATTGATGTTAATTTTTCTGATGCCTTGACGGGCACTAAACAAATTAAAATGCTCGGATTGGCAAGTCCTTATCTATTGATTACTGAAGAAAATATTCCGAGTGTTCGAGGTGCATCGCAGGCTTATGGGCTGTCATTTACTCCAGGCACTTGGGTGGAAAGTATCCAGATCACTAAAGGCGCAGGTTCGGTTGTTAATGGCTTTGAAAGCATTTCGGGACAAATTAATACCGAACTAATAAAACCCATCGGCAACATTCCTTTTTTCTTGAACTTCTATGGTTCTTCAGATTCGAGATTGGAACTCAATACGCATTTCAACAAAATAATTTCTGACAACTGGGCGAGCAGTCTTTTTGTTCACGGAAATGCCAGAACTATTAAAACCGATATGAATAACGATGGTTTTCTGGACAATCCGTTGGCGAAACAACTTAATATCCTGAACCGATGGCAGTACCGAAATGCGGCTTTGGGTTGGGTTGGTTTTGTGAATTTACATTATATGAATGACAAAAAACAATCTGGTCAACTGGATTTCGACCCGAATAAAGACCGCCTGAAAACAACGCTTTGGGGTTCAGAAATTGCAACCGAACGTGCCGATATAATGACAAAGTTGGGCTATGTTTTTCCTGATTTACCCTTTCAAAGCATTGGATTTCAAAATGCCTTTAGTAACCATCGTCAGGAATCTTATTTTGGTTTAAACCAATACAATATTTCGCAACAAAGTATTTTCTCTAATTTAATTTTCAATTCGATTATCTCGAATACCATGCACAAATTCTCCACCGGAATTAATTTCACTTTAGACCAATATCAAGAATATATTAACGTGCCTTTGCTTGCGAATAATTACAATCGAATTGACCGAAATGTTGGTTCGTTTTTTGAATATACTTTCGATAATACGGATGATTTTAGTCTGATTGCAGGTGCTAGAATAGATATTCATAACCAACTCGGGACTTTTTTCACCCCACGATTACACTTGCGTTATAATCCTTGGCACAATGGAGTGGTTCGATTATCAGCTGGAAGAGGCAAACGTGTTGCTTCTATTTTTGCAGAAAATCAGTCGCTTTTGGCATCAAACCGTAACTTTATCATTGAAGGAAATGGTTCAAAAATCTATGGTTTAAATCCAGAAATAGCTTGGAATTATGGCGGAAGTTTTATGCAAAATTTCACTATACTCGGCAAAAAAACATCTATTGGAATTGATTATTACCGAACCGATTTTCAGCAACAAGTAGTGGTCGATTTATATCAAAACGCAAATCAAGTGAACTTCTATAATCTACAAGGTACTTCTTTTGCTACGAGTATGCAGCTTGAAGCAAGTTTCGAAATTACGAATCATATTGAATGGCGACTTGCTTATAAATGGTTTGATGTAAAAACGGATTACACCTCAATTACTGAACAACGACCACTGCAAGCCAAAGACCGATTGTTCTCAAACTTAAGCGTCGAAACCCACAGAAAAGCCAAAGGTCAACAATGGAAATTCGATTTTACTTACAATTGGATTGGGCAACAAAAACTGCCAACAACGACCTCAAATCTTGCTCCAAATCAATTGCCCGATTTTTCTTCAGCTTATTCTCTAATGAATTTGCAGATTACTAAAACATTTTCATCCGTTTTTGAAGTGTATAGCGGCGTTGAAAATCTCGGAAATTATTCGCAAAGCAAAGCTATTTTAGGTTCAGAAAACCCGTTTGGCACTTCATTTGACGCTTCAATTGTCTATGCACCAATATTCGGAAGAATGTATTATGGCGGATTGCGATTCAAAATAAAATAACTCTTTAAACCCAATTTTTAACAATTAAAATAGTATCAAATGAAAAATTACATCCTAATTAGCTTTCTATTTATAGGCATATTTAGCAATCAAGCCCAAGAAAAGAAAAACAAAAATGCCAAATATTCTATCGAAGTCAACGGCAACTGCGAACAATGTCAAAAGCGAATTCAAAAAGCGGCGTATAGTGTTGCAGGCGTAAAAATGGCGTTCTGGAATATCGAAACGCACCAACTCAACTTGATTTTAAACGAAGAAAAAGCTACGATTACTGACGTTAAAAAAGCTTTGGCAAAAGCAGGTCACGATACTGATACCGAAAAAGCCACCGAAACCGACTATAACAACCTTCATTCTTGTTGTAAGTACGAAAGAAACAAATAGATTGATGTTGTTTTTGGGTTAAATGTTTACTAATACGTTGTAGATGCCCTAAATTATGCCTACTTTCACGCGCTGATTATTTCAACTTAAATCCGAATTAATGGAACCATTTCACTGGACACAATTACTTAATCCCGAGTTCTATATTACGCTAAAATTAGGCGGAATTCAATGGGGCATCTATATAGTTTTATTTATCGTTTTTGCTGAAACAGGGCTTTTTGCTGGGTTTTTCTTGCCAGGAGACAGTTTGCTTTTTCTTGCCGGAATATATTGTAGAGACCTAATTCAAAACGTGATCTTTATTGAAAACGATTTTACGAATGTAATGTTGCTATCTTTATTGGTAGCTATTTCGGGCGTTTTTGGCAATATGATGGGCTATTGGTTCGGGCAAAAAAGCGGTTATTATCTTTATAAAAAAGAAGACAATATTTTGTTCAAGAAAAGATACCTCATTCAGTCTAGAGATTTCTTTGAAAAATATGGTGGAAAAGCCATAATCTATGCTCGTTTTTTGCCTATTCTAAGAACTTTTGCTCCTATTATTGCTGGGATTGTCACCATGGATAAAAAGAAATTCATGTTCTATAACATTGTGAGCTCGTTTGCTTGGTCTTTTACGCTCATTTTTGCAGGGCATTATCTTTATGGTGTTTTTCTTGACAAAGGCATCGACCTTAAAAAGCACATCGAATTGATTGTAATTGGAATCATACTCATATCAACTTTTCCTGTATTGATGAAATTTATAAAGAAACCAAAGCAGAAAGAATAGTTTCAATTTATGGAATTAAGGTCAATAGATTAGTGTTTTTTGTCCAAATTGTTTGAATAGAAATCCCCTTAAATATTAAATCTAAGGGGATTTTTATTTTAATGAAGATTATAAAAAACCACCAACAAACATTGTTTTTGCCAAAAATCTTCTGGAACGCTTCATGCACCCCTGCACGAACCGTTCAAGTGCTTCTGAAGACCCACATGCAGGGGTGCATGAAGGGTTCAAGTGTCACTTGATTGCTCCATGCACCCCTGCACGAACCGTTCAAGTATTACTTGATTGCTCCGCGCAGGGGTGCATGGAGCGATCAAGAAGAAAAAGATAACTAATGAAATTCCAGAAAACTACTTTCCATTATAGGTCGTCATCGTTATTTCTAAGCCTGACAATCCAAACGATTTAATAATTTCGTGTGCTATTTCATATCTTTCAGGGAGTTTTTGATTTTCCTCTGTTGTCCATTCACCCAACACATAATTGATTTGTTGACCTTTTTTGAATTGATCGCTAATTCCGAATCTAAATCTAGGATAATCCGAAGTGTTCAACAGTAGCGATATGTTTTTAAAACCGTTATGACCACCATCGCTTCCTTTGCTTCTAATGCGTATTGTGCCAAAAGAAAGGTTCAAATCATCTGCAATGACAAGCAAATTCTGAATCGGAATTTTTTCTTTTTCAAGCCAATATTTCACTGCTTTGCCGCTGAGATTCATGAACGTATTGGGCTTTAAAAGAAAAAAAGTTCTCCCTTTTGACCTCCATTCTGCCATTGCGCCAAACTTTTCAGATTGAAAACTTATACTTTCTTTATTCGCAAAATAATCAAGAATTTTGAACCCAATATTGTGTCTTGTATTGGCATATTCGGCACCAATATTGCCCAGTCCAACAATTAGATATTTATTCATTGCATCAATAGTTTCGTTATTTTCCTTTTTAAATAGTATTTGAATCCAGTTTTTCATTTTGCAAAAGTAAAATACTATTGATAGCATTAAAATTTATTGCAAAAAAAAAGCACCAGTAGTGAAACTGATGCTTTTGAAAATATTGATTGAAATATTATTTCTTTCCTTTTGCAGGAGCTTTTGCTGCTTTTGCTGCTTCTTGCGCTGCCTTCATAGCCGCACGAGAAATTCTTACTTGAGCTACAACAGTATTGTCTGGGTGCATTAATTTAATATTATCAACAGCAAGTTTGGTAATATATAATTTGTTTCCCATTTCAAGACTTGTAATATCTGCTTCAACAAAGTCTGGAAGGTGTTTTGGCAAAGCTTTTACTTTAACTCTACGGGTATTCAAACGTAAAACACCACCTGCTAAAACTCCTTTTGAAGTTCCAACAATTTTCACAGGAATTTCCATCATGATTTCTTTGTCATCACTCAATTGGAAAAAGTCAATGTGTAAAATTCTTTCAGATACTGGATGCACCTGAATGTCTTGAAGTATCGCATTGAATGATTTACCGTTCTCAAGTTCGATCACAACAGTGTGAGCGTTTGGAGTGTAAACCAAGTTTTTAAATGCAATTTCTTCTGCTGAGAAATGTACCGTTTGATTTCCTCCGTAAATAACGCAAGGAACCAATCCAGCATTACGTAAGGCTTTAGTAGCTACTTTGCCCACGCTTTCTCTTTCTGATCCTTTAATTGTAATCGATTTCATTGTAAAAATATATAGTTAATTATTAAATACTTGGTTTATTGTTGGGTTTGATTTTGAATTTAAATAAAACACCAAACAATTTACATTAAAAATTTTCCACTAATGGAATTATTGTGTTGAACCATGTGCATTACTTCTGCAAAAAGTGGCGCACAGCTCACTACTTTTATTTTTGTTGAGCTAAAATGCAACGGAATTGAATCAGTTACTATTAGTTCGCTCAATTTAGAATCTTCAATTTTTTTATACGCATCACCAGATAATATTGGGTGAGTACATATAGCTCTAACGCTCAACGCGCCTTTTTCTATCATCAAGTCGGCTGCTTTTGCAAGCGTTCCTCCTGTGTCAATCATGTCATCAACAAGTATGACATTTTTTCCTTTAACCTCTCCAATCAATTCCATAGTGCTCACTTGATTGGCAGCTTTTCTTTGTTTGTAACAAATTACCACATCAGATTCTAAAAACTTAGAATAGGCATAAGCTCTCTTTGAACCGCCCATATCTGGCGAAGCTATCGTTAAATTACTTAAAGCCAAATCTTTTACATAAGGCAAAAAGATTGTAGAAGCAAACAAATGATCTACTGGCTTTTCAAAGAACCCTTGAATTTGATCTGCATGTAAATCCATGGTCATGATTCGGGTTGCACCAGCAGTTTCTAATAGTTTAGCTACCAACTTCGCTCCTATTGGCACTCTTGGTTTGTCTTTTCTATCTTGTCTAGCCCAACCAAAATAAGGAATTACAGCCGTTATATGTCTAGCCGAAGCTCTTTTGGCTGCATCTATCATTAAGAGTAATTCCATTAAATTGTCGGCACTCGGAAAAGTGGAACAAACAATAAAAACCCTTAAACCTCGAATAGATTCCTCATAAGATGGTTGAAATTCACCGTCACTATATTTTGAGAACGTTACTTTACCTAGCGGAACACCATAGTCTTTAGCTATTTGTTCAGCTAGATAGACACTTTGGGAACAAGCAAATATTTTTGCTTCTGGTTCTTGATGTGACATTTTAATTTGTTGTTTTGTAGTTAGTTAGTTGTATTTCATTTTATCGAGCTGCAAATTTAGAAATAATATTCATTTTTTAACTAAAAAAACAAACTAATTTCTAGCAGATGTTATTTTATTTTTTACATTTGCACGGTGTTTAAAAACGAATAAATTTTGTTTTTTTCGTTGAAATAGTTCGCTATTTCAAAGTCTGCTAAGCCCGGATGGCGGAATTGGTATACGCGCTGGTCTCAAACACCTGTGGGAAACCGTGCCGGTTCGACTCCGGCTCCGGGTACTTAAAAGGTCAAACTGAATTTTTTTTCAGTTTGACCTTTTTTAATTAAGAATTATTCTTTTCTAGCTCTAAACATTTCTCGTTTTCCGGGTGCGCCTGGAAGTTTCTCAACTGTAAACCCAACTTCAATCATGCTTTTCTTAATGCAACTTCTGGCAGCATAAGTTACTAAAACCCCTTCACTTTTAAGAGAATCATACATTTTTTGAAAGATTTCTGTGCTCCACAATTCAGGCTGTACTCTATATCCAAAGGCATCGAAATAAATTAAATTGAATTGGTCTTTGAAATCAATAGTTTCAAAAAACTGGTTGCATTTTGTTAAATTAAAGTGTTTGGTAATTTCGATAGGTTTTTCCCACTCTGCTTGGTGTAAATATTCAAAAATAGCTTGATTGTTACTACTATTTAATTCTGTCACGTAATTCATTTTAATTAGTTCTTCACTGGTTACTGGATATCCTTCTACGCCAGTGTAAGCGATGGTTTGAACCAATTTTGGAGCTTCAATTGCAGTGATAAAAGCATTTAACCCTGTTCCGAAACCGATTTCTAAAATAGCAACCGATTGGTTCTCGAACAAAGCCAAACCATTTTTAATAAAAACATGATAGGCTTCTTGAATTGCGCCATGCTTTGAATGATAACTTTCGTTCCAGTCAGGCAAATAGATTGATGTGGAGCCGTCGCCCGTTTTTATTATTTCTCTTTTCAAAATTTTAAAGAATTATCAGCTTTTTTATTTTAGGAATTGGTCCTCCGCAGGTGCCTTCGTGGCAGGTTATACAAGCATTAACGGCTGCATTAAAATTGTCTTTTGCTGTTGATGGATTACTATAAATAAGTTGTTGTGCTTTGATGAATAGCAAAGCATTTTTCTTGAAAAAATCATCATTATCTGTTGGGTCAGTGAATTGCGCTTTATGAATATTCAAAAAATAGGAAGGAAACTTACCAATAGTGTCACCTTTAGTTATTCTTTGTTTCAAACGATTATTTTCAGCAAACATTTGTTCCATCAAAGCAGCCATTTCCGAGGTTTTATACATTTCAAACTGTTTCGGTTTAGAACAGGTTTTGTTTTCAGGAAAATTTGGTACTAATTTCTCATTGTTTTTACAATTAAAAAGCACCAAAGTAAATAAGCAAATTAATAAACTTTTTATCATTTATTGTTGAATTAGTACACCGTTTGCAGTGAACGAATAGTTTGTTTTTGACGACTTAATACTGTCAATAGCAGCTTTAGATTTCCCTGCATCTTTAGCATAGTGTTTTAACTCATCTATGGTTTCAATGCTTACAAATGCTTTTCCTTGAACGATTGCTTGACTTCCTGCGGCATTTTTTGGCATAAAAAAACCATAGTGTTTAAATCTTACAAATGATTCTTTGTTTTCGCCAAGCTCTAGATTCATCCAGCAACCTTTTTTTTGACAAACTTCTTTTACTGTCGATTTGAATTTTACCTCGATAGTGTCACCTGCATTCATTGTGTTGTACTTTGCAATCATTTGTTCTTTAGTTAAAGCTCCATCAGCAGTAATGCTATCACCAAACGAAACATATTTTGCAGTTGCAACTTTTGACGGAAAGGCTGAGTTGTTAATATTTTCATTTTTACAACTTGAGATTAATAGTAATAAGTTTAGGCTTAAAATTATATTTTTCATATTTCTTGTTTTTATTGTTTGACAAAAATAGAGAGATAATATCGACCACAAAATTAATCACTCTTTTTTTTTAACTCTCATTGAATGATTCGCAGCAAATACTTATAAAATTAAAGAAAGATATATAATTATTAATTTTATTTGATTGTTTATAGATAAACTTGCAAATATTTATAAATTAGCCGACTTAATTAAACATTAAAAACTATACGCATTTTGCGGCATTAGACAGCTCCATTTTAGTTGTTTAAATTGTTTTTAAACTAAAAAAATAGCTATGACTGCAAAAAGCAATTTCGAGATTGATATATTAAACGTTCCAACTTCTAAAATAAATACGGTAGATTTTGACCATTTGTCGTTCGGAAATGTATTTACAGACCACATGTTTTATTGTGATTGTATAGATGGCGTTTGGAATCAACCTTTAATTCGACCGTATGCACCCTTTTTACTAGATCCCTCTGCAAAAGTTTTTCATTATGGTCAAGCCATTTTTGAAGGAATGAAAGCTTATAAAGACAGTAATGATGATGTTTGGCTGTTTAGACCAGATCAAAACTTTGAACGATTTAATAATTCCGCTAAAAGAATGGCGATGCCCGAAGTTCCTGAAGATATATTCATGAACGGTCTAAAAACTCTTGTTGACATGGAGCGCAATTGGTCAAAAAAAGGAATTGGCAACTCTTTATACATTCGTCCATTTATGATTGCAACAGGCACTGGAGTTGTGGCAGCTCCATCTAATCAATATCGGTTTATGATTATTTTATCTCCTGCTAAATCATATTATTCAGGAGAAGTAAAGGTTATTATTGCAGAACATTATAGTCGTGCTGCCAACGGTGGCATAGGCGCGGCAAAAGCAGCAGGAAATTACTCTGCTCAGTTCTATCCAACTAAATTGGCAAACGAAAATGGTTTTCAACAAATCATTTGGACCGACGATGCTACACATACCAAGCTCGAAGAAGCAGGAACTATGAATGTTTTTTTTAGAATTAACGACACTTTATATACTGCCCCAACCAGCGAAAGAATTCTTGATGGTGTTACTCGAAAAAGCCTACTCGCTATTGCTGAAAAAGAAAATATCGCTGTTGATGTCCGTTCTGTTTTGGTTTCTGAACTGGTAGAAGCTGCAAAAAATGGAAGTTTGAAGGAAGTTTTTGGTGCAGGAACTGCAGCTGTTGTTAACCCTATTGTTGGTTTTTCTTATCAAGATGTTTATTATGAATTGCCGAAAATTGATAATTCAATGGCAATGTTGTTAAAAGATAAACTCACCAATATTCAATATAAGATTGACGAAGACAGTTTTGGTTGGACAGTGAAAGTATAATTCTCTTTTATATCTTGATTTTTATTAACAGCAAAAGTTTAATTTTTTTATTAATGATTGCTGATATTTAATTGCAGATTATTGAACTTATCGACTTTTGAATTTGGAACTTAAACTTTGTACCTCGAATTTGCTTAGGGTTCTATTTTGACTTTCAGACTTACGACTTAAATAGTATATTTGCCAAATGAGAATTGACATCATTACTGTTCTGCCCGAACTACTCAAAAGTCCTTTTGAAGCTTCTATTATGAAACGCGCCATTGACAAAGGTCTTGTAGAAGTTCATTTTCACAACCTACGAGATTATACAACCAACAAACAAAAAAGTGTTGATGATTATCAATTTGGGGGTGGTGCAGGCATGGTACTAACCATTCAACCTATTGATGATTGTATCTCTCATTTAAAAAGCGAGCGCACCTACGACGAAATAATTTATATGTCGCCCGACGGGGAGACTTTAAATCAAAAAATGGCAAACAGTATGTCGATGTATCAAAATATCATCATTCTTTGTGGTCATTATAAAGGTGTCGATCAGCGTGTGCGAGATCAATTTATTACCAAAGAAATTTCGATTGGAGATTATGTACTCTCTGGAGGTGAACTCGGGGCATTGGTTTTGTCGGATACACTTATCAGATTAATTCCGGGTGTTTTAAGCGATGAAACCTCAGCCTTGACCGATAGTTTTCAAGACGGATTATTGTCGGGACCTATCTATACTCGCCCTGCCGACTATAAAGGTTGGAAAGTTCCAGAGGTTTTAACCAGCGGTCATTTTGCTAAAATCGAACAATGGCGAGAAGACATGGCGTTTCAACATACTAAAAACCGCCGACCTGATTTATTAGAAGAGTAGCGACTATTTATAGTTAATTAAAAAAGCTCCCGTAGTTTTAAATTCACAGCCTTCTTTTTGCAAAAACTTCATCAGTTTTTCAAAACGATTTTTCATTTTTTCGCCATTATTTCGATGCAGGTAAAACGGATATTTAGCTCCATCTTTAGCCAAAGTATAATCTGTAAATTCCCAAGGATGAAAATACAAATGCAGATAACCATCTTTTTCTAAAACTTTTTTGCAGAGGTAAAAAAAGTAGGTTAAAGGAAAATTGTGAAAAGCAATCCAAAACAACGGAACTCTATAATTTGGCGACACCGAAGCTGGAAACTGCAAGAGGTTATCTTCTGTATAAACGGTTCTTGAAATGTGTCTCATGTCATATCTGCCGGGCAACCAGCACGGATTGACCGATGCGTTATACTGATAACCTGCCGCTATCAAATCTGTGTTTGAAACGGGCGCCATTCTAGGCATTCGGAAACCAACAACAGCAGTATTAGTAATGGATTCCAATGTTTTTTTGGAGTTTGCTAAATCTTCAATCTCGAATTTAGAATGGTAATAATTATGCGAAGCTATTTCGTGGGTTTGAGCAACCTTTGCAATCTGCTCGGCTTCAGCAAGCGCATAAGTCGCAGTGGTATAAAATGTAGCTTTGGCTTGAAATTCATTCAAAACTGCTAGAATTTTATTCAATCCCGCTTTTGAAGTGGCAATTTGTTCCGACATAGATGGGTTTCCGCCATATTCAAAAGGCATGTCAAATTCTTCGACATCAAAACTCAATAAAACCGTTTTTGAATTCCGCATCTTTATAGTTTTTGTTCTTGAACGATATAGAGCGGTCGTTGTTTATTTTGAATCAAAATTTTTCCGATATAAATACCAAGAACGCCCATGATTATTAGGTTTAATCCACCGAAAAATGCAATCGTTATCAACACAGAACTCCAACCACTAACGGTGCTGCCTGTGAAATAGCTGTATAAGACATAAGGCAAATAGAGAAACGATAAAAAAGCAAACGTAAACCCTATATAAATTGCCGAATACAAAGGTTTAACGCTAAACGAGGTGATGCCCGCCAACGCTAATCCCATCATTTTTGAAAAAGTATATTTGCTCGTTCCAGCAAATCTTTTTTGGGCTTTATAGCGCACTGTTGCATGATCATAACCAATCCAGTAAATCATTCCGCGCAAAAACACGTCGTGTTCTTTACTTTCTCGAAGTGTTTGTGCTACTTTTCTGTCTATAAGTCTAAAATCGGCTTGACCGGGCTCGAGTTGCAAGTCGCTGACACGGTTTAGAATTTTATAGAAAGCCGCGCTCGATGTTTTTTTGAACCAACCCAATTCTTCATCTTCTTCTCGAAGGGTGTTGACCATATTAACGTTTTTAGTTTGCCACACCGAAATCAACTCCGGAATCAAATCGGGGGAATGTTGCAGGTCGCTGTCCATCATGATTATTGCATCTGTATGAGTGGCGTCAATTCCTGCTTTGAGGGCGACTTGCTGACCGAAGTTTTTAGAAAAAGATAAATATTTCACAGCCTCATTTTCGGAAGCAATGCGTCGAATAATGTCTAAAGTATTGTCTTTACTGCCGTCGTTAACAAAACAAAAGCTAAACGAATAGGGCAAAGTATCGGTTACTTTTTTGACCGTTTCATAAAAAAAAGCCAAACTTTCGCCTTCGTTATAGGCTGCTGTTAGAATACAAATTGTAGGTTGCGTTGAACTCATTAGTTTGATGGTAAATAGTACAATAATTCATTAATTCCACTTCAAATATTGATGCGGATAACGAAACAAATGTAATCAACCACTATTAGATAACCAAAACTTATTAACTGCGTTTTTGAATAATGATTAAAATGGGGATTTAATTGATGGTTTTTTAAAGACATAAATTATAAGGTGCATTCGTGGCGAAAAAAAAGAAATCGCCACGAATGCACGAATTGTAATCATTTTAATTAAGCCATAGATTACAAGTATTTGCACAGATTTTTAAAATTATAATTTGCGAATTTGCGGTAGTTTTTTTCAAACAAATTCGTGAATTCGTGGCGAAAAAAAAATATTCAGCCACGAATGCACGAATTGAAATCAGATTTTTAGTAAAGCCACAGATTGCACAGATTTGCACAGATTTTAAAATTATAATTTGCGAATTTGCGGTTGTTTTTCTCTAATAAATTCGTGAATTCGTGGCAAAATAATACATATACCGCCACGAATACACGAATTGAAATCAGAATATTAAAACAATAATTTGCGAATTTGCGGTTGTTTTTTCTTTTCATCATAAAATATGTTTTTGTGGTGAAACAATTAAAATTTGATTGCAAATTATAATTCCTGAATTTCAAAAAATAGATTTCGGTTGCTACTGATATTTTTACTACTTTTGGGACTTTAAAAAATAAAACACAATGGCAACAATAACTTTAGGTGGAAATCCGATCCACACCAATGGCGAATTACCAACAATCGGTTCAAAAGCAACTGATTTTAAACTCGTAAAAACTGATTTATCAACTGTATCAATTGCAGATTTTGCAGGAAAAACGCTTGTTTTAAATATTTTTCCGAGTGTTGACACAGGCACTTGCGCAGCTTCTGTGCGTCATTTTAATGCCGATGCAAGCAAATTAACCGACACGGTGGTGCTTTGCATTTCGAGAGATTTGCCTTTTGCTCAAAAAAGATTTTGTGGTGCCGAAGGTCTTGACAACGTAATTAGCCTATCTGATTTTAAAGACGGAAGTTTCGGGAAAAACTATGGTCTTGAAATGACCGATGGTCCATTGGCTGGTTTACATTCAAGAGTGGTTATTGTTATCGATGCAGATGGAGTTGTAAAATATACGGAGCAAGTGGGCGAAATTGCCGACGAACCCAATTATGAAGCTGCCTTAGCTGCACTATAAAACATTGTAAATGGAGTTTGAAAAAGACACTTCTTTTTTATCAGGAAGATTAAAGAGTTTTAGTTTTGCTTTTAAAGGCGCTATAAAACTAATCACTACAGAACACAGCGTTATTGTTCAAAGCATTTTAGGTTTATTACTAGTTGTTGCTGGCATCTATTTTAATATTTCTAGAGAAGAATGGATGATTCAAATATTGGCAACAGGTTTAGTAATTAGCGTTGAAGGATTGAACACTGCTGCCGAAAAAATTTCAGATTTTATTCATCCTGAGTACCATGAAAAAATAGGATTTATTAAAGACATTGCCGCCGGTGCTGTACTTTTTGCAGCACTAACTGCCATAATAGTGGGGCTTTTTATTTATGTACCGAAAATAATGTAAGCAATTTTTTAGAAGAAAAATTAAGTAAACAATGGCAAGAACCACTAAAAAAACTGCTGTAGGAACCAAACAAGATGCCGCTGCTGCCGAAAAGAAGCCTTGGAAATTCACCCGTCAACACAAGATATTATTAGGTTGTTTGTTGGTGTTGTTTTCAGTGGCGCTTTTGTTGTCGTTCATTTCTTTTTTCATTTATGGAAAAGAAGACCAAAGCGCAGCACCATTATTGCTCAATCGGACGGAAGAAGTTAATAATTGGCTCGGAAAATTAGGCGCATTTTTAAGCGATTTGTTTGTTTACAGAGGTTTTGGAGCAGCATCTTTTCTATTTGTTAGATTGTTTTTTCTAACAGGTTCTTTCATGATTTTTAATATTTCATTAAATAAATTACGCTCCATTTGGTTCTGGGATTTGTTTGCCATTATTGTTTTGTCGGTACTGTTTGGTTTTTTTGCAGTCGCATTGCCCGAATTAGGAGGCATTATTGGCTACGAAATGAACCTGTTTTCGCAAGCCTATATCGGAAAAACAGGAACTTTATTAATTTTACTTTTCGGAATCATTACCTATTTATTGTTAAAATTAAAAGTTACGCCCGAAAAGATTACTACTTTCTTTGAAAAAAAGAAAAAAGAAATTGCCGACGATATCAGTTCTATACAGCCTGAAACAAATGCAGGAGCTTATAATTTAGAAGAATTTGCAGTTGAAGACGAAACCGACTTCGACGCATTTGACGAACCTATTGAAGAACCAAAATTAAAAACAACTTCAAAATTTGAAATCGACAGAGACCAATTAAAGCCTACAATTAATACGTCGTCGGAGTTAAATTTAGAGCCAACATTAAAATATACGCCTTTAGAAATTACTCCAGCTCCAATCGATTTAAGAACAGAAGATGTTATTGAAACCAATGACGAAGCTTTTGTAATTGAAAAATCTAAAGAAGAAGACATAGTCGAAGAGAATTTGGCTTCAAAACTAGTAGCAGATTTTGGACTTTTTGATCCAACATTGGAGTTATCTCACTTTAAATTTCCTACTTTAGATTTATTGAAAGATTACTCATCGGGTGGAATTACAATAAATCAACAAGAACTTGAAGACAATAAAAATAATATTGTTGAAACCCTTCGAAATTATAAAATTGAAATCGCACAGATAAAAGCAACGGTTGGACCATCGGTAACACTCTATGAAATTGTTCCAGAAGCAGGAATTAGAATTTCAAAAATCAAGAGTTTAGAGGACGATATTGCTTTATCATTAGCGGCATTAGGCATACGGATTATAGCACCAATGCCCGGAAAAGGAACTATCGGAATAGAAGTTCCAAACAAAAATCCTACCATGGTTTCTATGAAAAGCGTAATTGGTTCTGCTAAATTTCAAGAAGCCGAAATGGAACTTCCGATTGCTTTGGGAAAAACCATTTCAAACGAAACTTTTGTGGTCGATCTCGCCAAGATGCCCCATTTGCTGATGGCGGGAGCTACTGGTCAAGGAAAATCTGTAGGATTAAATTGTGTTTTGACTTCACTTCTTTATAAAAAACATCCAGCCGAAGTAAAATTTGTATTAGTCGATCCTAAAAAAGTGGAACTTACGCTTTTTAATAAAATCGAACGTCATTATCTAGCCAAATTGCCCGATTCTGAAGATGCCATTATTACCGATAACAGCAAAGTAATAAATACACTGAACTCGCTTTGTGTGGAGATGGACAATCGCTATTCATTGCTGAAAGATGCTATGGTTAGAAACATCAAAGAGTATAATGACAAATTCAAATCTAGAAAACTAAATCCAGAACTCGGTCACCGTTTTTTACCCTACATTGTTTTGGTGGTCGATGAGTTTGCCGACTTGATAATGACTGCCGGAAAAGAAGTAGAAACACCAATTGCAAGATTGGCACAGTTGGCAAGAGCGATTGGAATACATTTAATCATTGCTACACAAAGACCGTCAGTAAATGTAATTACGGGTATTATTAAAGCCAATTTTCCTGCCAGAATTGCGTTTAGAGTTTCTTCCAAAATAGATTCAAGAACCATTCTTGACACACAAGGTGCCGACCAACTTATTGGTAGAGGAGATATGCTTTATACCAACGGAAATGATGTTGTTCGTGTGCAGTGTGCTTTTGTGGATACACCCGAAGTTGAAAAAATTACAGATTATATCGGTTCTCAAAAAGCATATCCAGATGCCTATTTACTTCCAGAATTTGTTGGTGAAGATGGCAATGTTAAACTCGATTTTGACATTTCTGAACGAGATTCAATGTTTAGAGAAGCCGCGGAAGTAATTGTAACAGCCCAACAAGGCTCGGCATCATTATTGCAAAGAAAATTAAAACTGGGTTACAATCGAGCAGGAAGGCTAATCGATCAGTTAGAAGCTGCTGGAATCGTTGGACCATTTGAAGGCAGCAAAGCAAGAAGTGTAATTATTCCTGATTTAACTTCGTTAGATCAGTTTTTTAGTAATGAAGAGAATTAAATTTTATAAATGAGAACTAATATCAATATAATTTCTAAAGCCCTATTTGTGCAAATTTTTGCCTTGCTATTAATTTGTTATTCTGCAAACGCACAAGACAAAAAAG
>CAIXNQ010000063.1 GCA_903920835.1 uncultured Bacteroidota bacterium
AGTTCTTTGCTCTCTTTTGTCTTTCTCTTAACTTTTTGTTTAATTTGTAATTGATTATTACCACATTGCAAAAAGAAAACATTTTTTCGCATTCCGGAGAAAAATTTCCGAAACTTAAAATTGATTTATGAAAGCTTAAATCTCGTAAAAAGGCCTCGTTTTGCGCAACTGAAACTAGAGAAAAAGATTACATAAATCATTACAATAAAAAATAAGAAAATATTTGTATGAATAAAACTGAAAACGAACGTCCTGTTTTTCCATTTACAGCAATCGTTGGACAAGAAGAAATGAAGTTAGCATTAATTTTAAACGTTATTGATCCGAAAATTGGTGGTGTAATGATTATGGGTGACCGTGGAACTGGAAAATCAACAACCGTTCGTGCACTTGTTGATCTTCTTCCAGAAATTGAAGTTGTTACCAATGACCCATTTAATTCTGATCCAAATGATCCCGAAGGAATGAGTGATGCTGTAAGAGACCTTATTCGCCAAAATCAACCAATTCCAGTTTCAAAAACAAAAATTACTATGGTTGACCTTCCTTTAGGTGCAACAGAAGACCGAGTATGTGGAACGATTGATATCGAAAAAGCTTTAACAGAAGGGGTAAAAGCTTTTGAACCTGGGTTATTAGCAAAAGCAAATCGCGGAATTTTATACGTAGACGAAGTAAATTTATTAGATGATCACCTTGTAGATGTGCTTCTAGATTCTGCTGCTTCAGGCTGGAATACAGTAGAACGTGAAGGCGTTTCTATTCGTCATCCAGCTCGTTTTATTTTAGTTGGTTCTGGAAACCCAGAAGAAGGTGAACTTCGTCCTCAATTATTAGATCGTTTTGGAATGCACTCATTAATTGGAACAGTACGTGAACCTCAATTACGTGTAAAAATTGTAGAACAACGAACAAGTTTTGATCAAGACCCTAAAGCTTTTTCAATCGAATTCCAAAGTTCACAAAAAGAATTGCGCGAAAAAATTGCTCAAGCAAGAAAAATTTTACCTGAAGTTAAACTATCTACAGAACTTCGCTTAAATATTTCAAAAATTTGTTCAGAACTTGATGTTGACGGACTTCGAGGCGACATTGTAACAAATCGTGCGTCAAAAGCTCTTGCTGCTTTTGAAAATAGAAATGAAGTAACACCTAAAGATATCTTTACAGTCGTAACTTTATGTTTACGTCATCGTTTACGTAAAGACCCTCTAGAATCAATTGATTCAGGATCAAAAGTACAAGAAGTTTTCGGTCGCGTTTTTGGTTCAGTAGATTAATTTTTTCGCTTCTTAGCTTGGTTTGATTTAGTTTAGTTGGTTTTTCTACTTTGTGGAAAAACCAACTAAACTAAATCAAACCAATTCTATATTTGGTATAATATTAGTAATGTGCGAGCATAGCTCAGTTGGTAGAGCATCTCCTTGCCAAGGAGAATGTCAAGGGTTCGAGTCCCTTTGCCCGCTTTTTTATCCATAGTCGGCAAGAAGTAAAGTCAAAAATTTACTGTTGCTACTACTTATTTTTTTCCACCTAAAATTTCTATTCTAGGACCTAAATTAATTAACTAGTTTCAATAAGTTGAATTTTTTTAGGCAGTCTAATAAATAAAAAGATCTTTTTATTTATTAGACTATGACTTAATATAGTTCTTGAAAAATCTGATTATTTACAAAATAAAATGAAAGAAGCACCCGACCTTACGTTTATCTTTTTCAATGGGTACTATTAGCAAGTAAATTTATTTTAGTAAAGATCCTAAACTAAACAAAGGGGGTCGGTAGGGGGGTCTAAAAGACCCCCCTACCAGCTGTTTAAAAGATTTTGTCTAATAAACAAACTTCCAAGAATTAACCGTTGATAACTGAAGATTCAGTAGCAGCTAAGTCAAGAGGGAAGTTGTGAGCGTTACGTTCGTGCATAACTTCCATACC
>CAIXNQ010000064.1 GCA_903920835.1 uncultured Bacteroidota bacterium
AATCCATTAAGCAGAAAATGCTATTTCTTAAGGCGTTTTCTCTATTCCTTAAGCATTTTTCAAAATCATAATTATAAAAATCATTATTTCAATGCAATCTAACATCAAATCAAATGATATTATAGTTATTAAAGACATTGATTTTTCTCAGAGGGATTTATAAAACTAGACACAAATTTTAATTTACATTAAAATAATTGAAAATATAGGTATGCTAATTTATCTCAATTTAGAATTTGATTAAAGTCAAATTA
The DNA here is from genome assembly GCA_903920835.1 of uncultured Bacteroidota bacterium. Taxonomy (GTDB): domain Bacteria; phylum Bacteroidota; class Bacteroidia; order Flavobacteriales; family Flavobacteriaceae; genus Flavobacterium. Next base: position 255 of record CAIXNQ010000064.1, read on the forward strand.
AGTACATTTGCATTACTGTTTAGGCAGGCATTTTATTTAAAATTAAATACAACAAAACCATGAAACATTGGATTGAAGCCGCTCGATTACGCACCTTGCCACTCTCGGTTTCCGGAATTATCGTAGGAAGCTTTTTCGCTCTTTCTCGTCCCACCGAAGAAATTTTGACGCCCACCCAGGTTTTTAGCTGGCCCATTTTTAGTTTATTATTGCTAACCACCATTGGTTTACAGGTCTTGTCTAATTTTGCTAATGACTATGGCGATGGCATGAAGGGCACTGACAACGATGACCGAGTGGGGCCAAAAAGAGCCATTCAAAGCGGAGCAATCACACCAAAAGCCATGAAAAGAGCGTTGTTCATCACCTCTTTTGCAACGTTCTTGATTGCTGCAACCTTGGTCTATAAAGCTTTTCATTTTGATTATTTCTATTATTCGTTGCTATTTTTAGCCTTAGGAATCCTAGCGATTGCTTCTGCCATTCGATACACCGTTGGCAAAGGTGCTTATGGCTACAAGGGCTATGGCGATGTTTTTGTCTTTGTGTTCTTCGGGTTGGTCAGCACTTTTGGGTCTTATTTTATGTTTACCAAAGAGTTTAACGCTGTGCTGCTTTTGCCTGCATCGGCAATCGGTTTCTTGAGTGTAGGGGTTTTGAATCTCAACAATATGCGCGACGAAGCTTCCGACAGAAAAGCAGGCAAAAACACGATTGTAGTTAAAATGGGTGGCGCAAAAGCCAAGATTTATCACTACTTCTTGTTGATTACCGCCATGATTTTCGTGCTGATATTTGCGGCACTTAACGATTTTCATATTGACCAATACCTTTTTGTTTTGGCATACATCCCGATTATTTGGCACATTGTTACGGTTTCTAAAAACAAAGACCCGAAAACCCTCGACCCCGAATTAAAGAAACTTGCCTTGAGCACGTTCTTGCTGTCGGTGTTGTTGGCACTTTGCATTATCTACTTTTTATCGGATATATTCGTAAATAACAACTAATTTAAGCCTAAAAACAAAATGAAAATAACCTTCTACGGTCACGCCAGTATCGGCATCGAAGTTAACGGGATTCATATTTTAGTCGATCCTTATATTTCTGCAAATCCAAAGGCACAAAATATTGATATCAATGCCCTAAACGCCGATTATATTCTGATAACTCATGCGCACCAAGATCATATTTTAGATGTAGAAGCAATTGCAAAACGCACCAATGCTGTGGTTATTTCTAACTATGAAATTGCATCGCATTACGGCAAAATGGGCATCGAATACCACCCGATGAATCATGGCGGAAGCTGGGATTTTGAGTTCGGAAAGCTAAAATATGTCAACGCAATTCATTCGAGTTCGTTTCCAGATGGAAGTTATGGCGGCAATCCTGGTGGTTTTGTAATTGAAGGCGAACATAAAAATATTTACATCTCTGGCGACACAGCACTCACTATGGACATGAAACTGATTCCGATGCGCACCAAGTTAGACTTAGCCATTTTGTCGATAGGAAACAACTTTACTATGGATGTTGACGACGCCATTATAGCAGCAGATTTTGTGGCATGCGATAAAATTTTAGGCGTTCATTACGACACTTTTGGTTACATTGAAATCGACAAAGAAGATGCTATTAAGAAATTTTTTAACGCAGGAAAAGACTTAATGTTATTAGAAATTGGCGAAAGTATTGAGTTGTAAATTTTATAAAACAACCAAAATAAATTGTAAAGTTCTTTTCATCAAACAATGCGTAAAACAGTATTTATATTTCTTTTTGTTTTAAAGTTTTTTCCAACAATGGCGCAGCAAGACGGCTATTGGGACAAAGAACGAAGCACCTCCAAACAAATTATCGTTCCTGCAAAAGATCGGTTGGTGATTAAGTCCGATGATTTTCCTGTTGGGACTACCGAAATTGTATATAGAATCACTGTTCTTGACGAAAATCAGCAGTTGGCAAACAGTTTATTTTCGTTACTGAAAGCCATTCCAGACCCCACGGGCATTAGTCAAGGTTCTGCGGGTGCAGTTTTTTTGGTGTCTAAAATATACGGTGATGACAAATGCAATTACAGCATTTTTACTACCGAAAGCGCTGCTAATGAATATAAAAAATCTGGCGCAATTGACAAAGCCTGCCTGACCCAAACCTCGCCTACAAATAAAGATGCCAAGATACTATCGCTAGAGAAATCGGTCTGTTTTAACGGAAACAATTCTGCAATATGGTTTGCTTTTGAAAGTAAAAATTGGTTGCTGAAACAAAAAATCGTGCTCGAAGTGGTGCCGTGGGTAGATAAAAAACTGAGCAGAGGATGGACTTCTGAAAATAAAAAAGCCATTGTCGCCCTCTGCAAGACTTCGGATTTAGTGAAACGAATGATTCATCAAGACGACTTTTGCGCTTGTATGTTGGAGAAGTTCCAGAACAATTATAAGTTTTCAGAATACCAACGATTAATAGCCATCGAAAAAACCAAAGCATTTAAAGATTTTGGCAATAGCTGCTTGACAGACAAACCTGTTAACAGCTCGATTTTAAACACCATTAGAACAGACGCCGCAACATTGTTCAACAAAAAAAAATACAACGACGCTATAGAACTGATAAAGCTCGGAATTGTTGATAACGGAAATGCAACGGCACTCGATTATAGCGCACTCGGAAGCTACTATTTGTTTTCGAGACAGTATGATAAAGCAATAAAAGTACTCAAAATCGGGGAGCAACTGGACAATTCGGAACTGCTGATACAACTAAATCTTGCGCACGCCTATTTAATGAATGATGAATATAGCGATGCCAAAGAAATCTATAAAAAATTTCGTTTGCAGAACGTTACTACCAACGAAAGTTGGGTCTCAAGAGTTAAATTAGACTTTGAGAACTTTCGTAAAATAGGCATTCAAAATTCAAATTTTGACCGAATACTTCGCATTTTGGAGGATTAAAAAACAATTAATTGAAAGCAACCTACCACCGTTATTTTCTAAAATTCAAACAACCCTCGGGCACTTCGAGAGGGGTAATGACCGAAAAAGAAACCTACTTTATTATTCTGCAACAGGACTCTAAAATTGGTGTAGGGGAGTGTGGACTGCTGCGTGGGCTTAGTGCCGATGACAGACCAGATTATGAACAAAAAATTCGGTGGGCATGCGAAAATATACCTCTTGGTCTCAATGAACTTTGGTTGCAATTAATTGAATATCCATCAATTCAATTTGGATTAGAAATGGCATTTATGTCACTAAACAGCACCCAACCGTTCTCGCTTTTTCCGAGTGATTTTACTTCAAAAAACCAACCCATCGATATCAACGGCTTAATCTGGATGGGCGATGCAGTGTTTATGCGTGATCAAATTGATGAAAAATTAGCCAATGGCTTCAAATGTGTTAAATTAAAAATTGGCGCAATAGATTTTGACAAAGAAATCAAGTTGTTAGAACATATTCGCAAACTTTTTTCGGCGCAACAAATAGAAATTCGTGTCGATGCTAACGGGGCTTTTAGTCCCGAGCAGGCGTTAGAAAAATTAAATATCCTGAGTCAATTCAACCTGCACAGTATCGAACAACCTATAGCTGCTGGCAATGTAGAAGTGATGTCAATAATTTGTCAAGAAAGCCCTATTGCCGTTGCGCTTGACGAAGAATTAATTGGCGTATTCCATCACTATGCTAAAGATTTTCTTCTAGAAATTGTTCGACCACAATACATTATTTTAAAACCAAGTTTTATTGGTGGTTATAAAGGAACACATGAATGGATATCGCTGGCAGAAAAATATAATATTGGGTGGTGGATAACTTCTGCACTCGAAAGTAATATTGGGCTTAACGCCATTGCACAATGGACTTATCTACAAAATAGCCCCCTGCCACAAGGGTTAGGAACTGGCGGATTATATACCAACAACTTTGAGTCACCGCTTGAGGTTCGCGACGGAAAACTTTTTTATAACAATCAAAAAGATTGGGATATAGATATAAAAAATACGTTCTTGAAATAAAAGAACGTATCTAATTACCTATATATAAGTATAAGTTTTTTCTGAACTTATAGTTTTAATCTTTTCTTCATATTTTCTACAATATTATACGCCGCAGGACAAATCGCTACATTCATAAGCGTTAAGTCAGTAATTTTATTAAATTTCTTTCTGTTGGTGTGCGGATATTCCTGGCATGCTTTTGGACGCACGTTATAGATACTACATTTGTTATCTTCATCAAGAAAAGTGCAGGGCACAGATTGCAGCACATAGTCGTTAACTTCATCGACTCTTAGATAATATTTAATAAAATCTTTACCTTTCATATTTAGATATTTTGAAATTCTCGAAATATCTGCACTTGTAAAAAGCGGACCAGTCGTGATGCAGCAGTTAGCGCAGGTCAAACAATCTGTTTTCTTAAATTCCGCATCGTGCAATTCCTGCATCAAATAATCTAATGACGGAATATTTTTCTTTTTTAGCTTAT
>CAIXNQ010000065.1 GCA_903920835.1 uncultured Bacteroidota bacterium
GCATACAAACTTATTATATATCGCTCTATTAACTTGTCTGCTAAGTATTGGAACTTCTAAAGTCTTTTCCCAAGAAATACCTACTAAAAAAAACACTTTCCCTTCAAATTCCAAAGAAAATTCAAAAGTCATTAAAGTTAGTGATTTAGAAAAAAAAGCAGATTCTACTCATAAAGATAGCATTAAACCCAAAAAACCTATACTTGAAAGCAAAGTAAAATATCGGGCACAAGATTATGTGAAAATGGATCAAAAGAAAAAATTGATTACGCTGCACAATAAAGCCGAGCTTTATTATCAAGACATTGAACTTAAATCTGGGATTATTGTTTTTGATTATCAAAAAAGTGAGGTGAATGCAGGCAGATTAAAAGATTCTTTGGGAAAATATTCGCAATATCCCGTTTTTAAACAAGGAGAAAGTGCTGTTGAACCTGATTCGATTAGATTTAATTTCAAAACTAAAAAAGCCTTGGTTTGGAATTCCAGAACCGAACAAGGCGAGTTTAAAGTAAAAGCGGCTGTTTCTAAAAAAGAAAACGACTCTGTTTATTTTATGAAAAAAGCGCGTTTTACAACTTCACAAGATATTGAAGATCCAGAATATTATTTTCAAACCAACAGAGTAAAATTTGTTCCCGGAAAAAAAATTGTTACCGGATTAACGAATCTTGTGATTGCAAATGTGCCAACGCCCCTTGCGCTACCTTTTGCTTTTTTTCCAATGTCTGAAAGCAGTAGATCTGGAATAATTATGCCAACTTTTAATGACAATGCGCAACGAGGTTATTCGCTTCAAAATGGGGGTTATTATTTTGCTTTGAGCGATAGTTATGACTTGGCAGTTCTGGGTGATTATTTTACAAATGGCGGTTATGCTACTCGTTTTGAATCTAGTTATGCCAAAAGATATAGTTTTAGAGGAAATCTAAATATGCGATTTGAAAATCAAATTAACAGTGAACGAGGTTTTCCAGATTACTACAAAACTAATATTTATAATTTTCAGTGGTCGCATTCTCGAGATGCCAAGGCCAATCCTAATTCTACTTTTTCGGCGTCTGTCAATCTAGGAAGCAGCAAGTTTTTTCAACAATCTTTAAATCAAATTAGCACTGGTTCTCGATTGAACAATACGCTGAGTTCTTCTATTTCATATACAAAACGGTTCAATACGGTTCCTCAAGTTAATGCTACAATAGCTGCAACGCATTCTCAAAACTCTCAAACGCAACAAATCAACATGACTTTGCCCACAATGCAAGTTAGTGTTGATCGAATTTATCCTTTTACACCAAAAGACGGAATGAAAAAAGGATTTATTAAGAATATCAACTTGCAATATACCGTTCGAGGTGAAAATCGAATTGTCACTACCGATTCTTTGTTTTTTAAACCTCAAATGTTTCGAGATGCCAAAAACGGTTTGCAACACACCATTCCGTTGAGTACCAACTTTAAAATTTTTAAGTATTTCAGTGCTTCGACCTCTGTCAATTATAATGAAGTTTGGTACTTAAAAACTATTAGTAGAAAATATGACACTGCTTTAAATAAAATTGTAGATACAGAAGTTGGCGGATTTGATGCCTTTAGAACCTATTCGTTCTCGACGAGTTTGGGAACTACAATTTATGGTACTTTCAACCTCAACGAAAAGAAAAAAATTCAAGCAATTCGTCACGTCATGCGTCCGTCGTTGTCTTATAGTTATACGCCAAGTTTCAAAAAATACTATGATACTTATGCTTCAGATGCCAGCGGAACTATCATTAAAGATTATACCCGATTTGAATCTGGAATATTTGGAGCACCGGGGAAAAATATCTCAAACAATATCGGAATATCTTTAAGCAACACTTTTGAAGCCAAAGTACGTGACAAAGACAGCACCAAAACCGAGCCGAAAAAGATTATGTTGTTAAATAATTTAAACCTTTCGACAAGCTATGACATGACTGCCGATTCATTAAAATGGGCACCCGTTCGAGTGAGTGGCGGAACACTTTTGTTTAATGACAAAATGAATGTAAACGTTGCAGCTACATTAAATCCGTATGCGATTAACAACAAAGGTCAAATGATTAACACCTATAATATCAATAATGGCGGTAGTCTTTTTAGATTAACCAGCGCAAATGCTACATTGAATTATTCGTTGTCAAATAAAAACAAAGACAACAAAAAGAAAAAGAACGACCAAGGCGCCAGAGATGGTGGTCGTGGCGATGATTTGTTTGGCACTAACGTTGATTTGAACAATCCAAAAAACAGTTTGTTCAAAAAAGACGACGAAGAAACTAAAGATACTTCAACTGGTTTCTTTAATGCCAAAATCCCGTGGGATTTAACGCTGGCTTATTCTATTACCTACACCAATGTCAATCGAGAAAATACCTATTCGGGCAATTCGATAATGGTTTCTTCAAATATAGAAATAACCCCCAAATGGCGTATTGGTGGTTCGTCGGGTTATGACTTGGTTCAAAAAGGAGTAACCTATACCACACTCAGAATGGAGCGAGATTTATTGAGTTGGCGCATGAGTTTCAACTGGGTTCCGTTTGGAACATACACCTCGTGGGGCTTTTTTATTGGGATAAAAGCAGGCGTTTTGAGTGATGTGAAATGGGAAAAAAGAAACTCGCCTGATAAAGTACTTCGTTAATAAAACACAATATATTATGAAAAAAATTATTACTTCTGCAAATGCTCCTGCACCTATTGGTCCTTATAATCAAGCTGTGATGGCAGGAAACACACTTTACATTTCTGGTCAAATTCCGTTGCATCCAGAAACGATGGAACTCGTTAACGACACTATCGAAGCAGAGACAAAACAAGTTATGGAAAACCTCAAAGCGGTTTTGACTGCTGCCGAAATGACCTTTGAAAACGTAGTAAAAGCAACCATCTTTATTATGGACATGAATGATTTTGCTAAAATCAATGCCATTTATGGAAGTTATTTTAACGAAGCAACTGCTCCTGCTAGAGAGACCGTTCAAGTAGCAGGATTGCCGAAGAATGTTTCTGTAGAAATATCTATGATTGCGGTGAAATAATGCTATTTTGAAATAGCATCAAGCAGTAGTTGTGCTGTTGCCTCGTTTGTGGCTAACGGAATATTGTGCACATCACATATCCGAATGAGCATACTAATGTCTGGTTCGTGCGGATGGCTTGAGTTCGGGTCTTTAAAAAACAATACCATCTTGGTTTTCCCTTCGGCAACTCTGGCTGCAATTTGAGCATCGCCACCTTTGGGGCCCGAAAGCATTTTTTTTACTTTAATACCCACCGCTGCTACTTTCCCGCCCGTTGTTCCGGTGGCAATAAGGCTAATTTGATCTGACCCTAACAATGTTTTGTTTTTGTTGATGAACTGAACCATCTCTGCTTTTTTGCCGTCATGAGCAATGATTGCTATTTCCATAGTTTTTTCCATTTAAAATAATTTATGTTGGGCACAATATTGATTGTGTTTTTTTTCGCCCTCAAATATAAATAAACAAACGCAGTTGTTGTCAAATTAAAAATGGTGAATTAAAACATATACTAATCACCATTTGTTTTTCCTTTCTTTCTTTAGAGTTCTGAATAAGATTTGTTTTTTTAATTGGTTTGCTATCATCGACCACAAAAACGTAAGCTTCTAGCGTTTTTGATTCCTGAGGTTTTTAAAATCAATTGTTTCTTACTTCTATTTGCTTACCGCTATTTAATAAATAAATTTATCTATTTGTATTTAATTTCTAATGTTAAACAGTAAATATCATAATTTTAAATTGAATATCAAGTAATTCTATCTTATTTATTAAAAGATAAATTATTAATGATATTATTCTAAGATACTGCTGCCAAAGTTTTAGCTATAGTCGCTGTTGTTTTGCTATTGTGCGCCAGCGCGTGATTATAAAACGCCTACGACTAGAAGCAAGAAACTGACAGCAAGAACTAAAACACTGACAGCAAAGAGTAAAAATCTGACAGCAAAGAACAAAACACTGACAGCAAAGAATAAAACACTGACAGCAAAGAGTAAGACGCTGATGGCAAGAAGCAAGAATCTGACAGCAAGAAATAAAACATTAATAGCAAAGAGTAAAACGCTGACAGCAAGAGCCAAAACAGTAACAGCAGAAACCAATACTTTAATAACAAAGAATAAAACTTTTAATATTTTTAATATATATAGAATAATCGGTATAAAAATAAGTTTTTTTATTAAAAAAACACTTTAAGCTGTTTGTCGTATTTATTTTTTTTATAATTTTATGACCTAATTTTAAAACATAATCTTTATGAAACCAGTAGAAATTATTAGAAGTTACAATGGCGCTGACGTTTACATGACCGAAACTGCCAGAAATATTCAAACACTTTTAGTGCTTGATTTAGTCAAATTCACAAATTTTGACACCACTATTAATACTGCTTTTGCCAGCAATTTTCTCGCAGCTATTGTTGCTGCAGAGACCGTGGTTGCCGACTCAGCGGTGATTGACCAACAGGTGCAAAAGACAGAATCGGTTGCCGAAATAATGGATAGTGCCCGAAATAAATATGGCGACGTGAAATATTTTGCACAGAAAACATTTCCGAACAGTGTCGGAAAACAAGGCGAATTTGGACTTAATGATTATGAAAGTGCCCGAAGAAATCCATCACAAATGATTCAGTTTCTTCAAGAAATGAGCAATGCTTGTGTGAAATATCAACCCGAATTGAGTGCAAAAGGCTTTAGCGCAGCGGCAATTGCTGAGATTTTAACCATTAGAAATGAGCTGATAACAGCTAATAGTGACAAAGGGGTTTTCAAGAAACAACGCCCAAAGTTGACCGAAGACCGCATTGTGGTTTTGAACACTTGTTTTGATTTTTTAACCCAAGTTAATGCTGCCGCTCAGCTGGTTTATAGAAGCGATTTTGCAAAACAAAAACAGTTTGTTTATCAGGTTTCTTCACAAAGCTCGGGGCAGGAATATACGGGAACGGTAGCTGCTAATAGCACCAAAACCATTGCTATGATTGCCTTTGATGCGGCTAATGTCTTTACGTTTCACAACAATGGCAGCACGCCGCTTGTGTTTTGCTTGTCAAGCTCAAACAGCGTTGAGGGCATAGAAGTTACTGTTAACGGTGGCACAAAAACTACCAAAACGGGTACGGAACTCAACGCCAACGCCACGAATTTATTGGTCAAAAACACTGATGCTGTTAATGAAGGGAGTTATTTAGTGGAAGTTGAAGAGTGATTTTGAATTGTGCGTATTTTGTTAATTTTAAAAACACAAAAAAAACCTAGTCTTTTAGTTGACTAGGTTTTTTTTATTTCATTAAAAAAGGCCATTTAGTTCCGCATCGATTCGGGTGATAATGTTGCCCAAATCTTCGGGATTGTTCACAAAATCAATATTGTCAACATCAATTATCAACAATTTCCCTTTATTATAACCATGAATCCATGCTTCATATCGCTCATTAAGTCGGCTCAAATAATCAATAGAAATTGAGTTTTCATATTCTCGACCTCTTTTATGAATTTGGCTCACTAAATTTGGTATTGAACTTCTCAGATAAATCAACATGTCGGGCGGTTGCACCAAAGATTCCATCAATTCAAAAAGAGAGGTGTAATTTTCAAAATCGCGATTGGTCATTAAAGTCATTGAGTGAAGGTTGGGCGCAAAAATATGGGCGTCTTCATAGATAGTTCGGTCTTGAATAATGTTACTTCCGCTTTGTCTTATTTGTAAAATCTGACGAAAACGACTGTTTAGAAAATAAATTTGAAGGTTGAACGACCAGCGTTCCATTTGGTGATAAAAATCGTCAAGATATGGATTGTCAACTACGTCTTCAAAATGTGGTTCCCATTGAAAATGTTTGGCTAATAATTCTGTTAATGAGGTTTTCCCAGAACCAATGTTTCCTGCTACTGCTATGTGCATTGTGGTTATTTAATTTTATAATTTATAATTTCTTCGTTTGTAAAAATAGATAAAATTTGATTTTTAAAAACTAATTTCTCGTCTTTTTTTAACTGAACAGGAAAATCTTCCGTTGTATTGTTTGAGAAATTTAACAAAAAAACTTTGTTTTCTCTAGTAACAATAAGTTTTTTTTCGTCAATATTTATTACTGAATTTGAATTATCACAACTACCGATTTGTATAATTTTCCCATAAATATCTATTGAAAAAACTTTGCCTTTTAGATCAATAAAATAAAATTTGTTTAGATTAGGTTGATAATATTTAATTCCATCTTTTAATGGTGTACTAATTGTTCGGAATTCCTTTTTTTTATAATCAAAAAGTCCAATTTGTTGTGAAAAGCCGTCAAAAACCCAAAGCTGATTATTAGAAGCATTGCCAACGGCTAGTGCATTTATCGAAGAATCAATATCAGAAAAATTAATTTTTTGAATTTCATTTAATTGATTGTCTAAAATAACGACTGCATTAAAAGACTCATAGAAAAGAACAATTTTTAGCGGGTTTTGAATGTCTGCACGAACAATTTTACCATAGTTAATATTGGCATATTCCCAGTCATTATCTGTGCTGTGTTTATGAAAAGTTTGATTGTCGTCAAAGTAATAATAATCTCCAAGTGAGTCAAACCCAACGAAACTGGAGTTCTTTAATTGTAAGCTGGGTAAATTCGTTAACTCAACTTGTTGACTAAACAAAGCGTTATTGAAAATAAAGATAAAAAACAAGATTCGTTTCATAGTTGGGCTAAAGTACAAAATTTATAATTGCATTCAAGTTTTGATTCAAAATAAGTTTTAACATAAGATTAGTAATAAAACAATGTTGGTTTTTGATATTTGCTTCATCAATAGAAAAATATAGATTTATGAATAAAATTATTATTACCACAATCACTCTTTTGCTCTCTATTACAGGAATACGTGCACAAGATTTTCAAGGAGTTGCAACTTATGAATCAAAAACAAGCACCGCCGATTTCAAAAATCGTTTTAAAGGCAACAAAGACATTACGCCCGAAATGCAAAAGACAATGGAGGAGCGAATGAAGAAAATGTTTGAAAAAACATTTATTCTAACATTTGACAAAACAGCATCTATTTATAAAGAAGAAGAAAAACTCGAAGCCCCAGGTCAAGGTCAAGGTGGCGGCTTCAGAATGATGAGCAACATGATGGGCGGTGGCGGCACATATTACAAAAACACAAAAACCAAAACCTTTGCTGTTGACAAAGAATTTATGGGGAAAGAGTTTTTAATTAAAGATTCACTCCCAAAACTTCAATGGAAAATGGAGAGCGAAACCAAGCAAATAGGTGGTTATAATTGCTTTAAAGCAACTGCAACAATGGCTGTGAGCAAATCGGATTTTAAAAACTTTAGACCTAAAAAAGAACCGACAGAAGAACCAAAAAAAGAGGAAACAAAAAAAGAAGATACCAAACCCGTTGACGGCACTAAAAAAACCAGTTTCCTTGACGAAATAGATATCCCAAAAGAGGTAACCGTCACTGCTTGGTACACCCCTGAAATTCCCGTGAACCAAGGACCAGACAGTTATTATGGTTTGCCTGGATTAATTTTAGAAGTAAATGATGGCAAAACCGTAATTCTTTGTTCAAAAATTGTTTTGAACCCAAAAGAAAAAACAGAAATCAAAGCACCAACTAAAGGAAAAGTTGTGCCACAAAACGAATATGATAAAATTGTAATCGATAAAATGGAAGAATTCCGACAAATGAACCAAGGTCGTGGTGGCAATGGCGGAATGCGATTTGGGGGTCATTAAAAACCAAATATTTTCTAATTTTATTTGTTTGACATGAAAAAAACTATTCTGCTTTTTGTCTTTTTTATAACTTCTTTTTCTTTCTCGCAAACCATTCGTCTTGAGGGCTTCATTTTAGATGCTGATAAAAAACCACTCGAAATGGCAAATGTCATGGCGGTTAATAATGCTACAAAAGGCATGGACGCTTACGCCATAACAAACGATAAAGGAAAATATTTTTTAAACCTAAAACAAAATGCCAGTTACAGCATAAAAGTAAGCTATTTAGGATTGCCAAATAAAGAAATTTCGGTCACTACAAAAGCAGAATCAATAGCTCAAAATATTGTCATGGAACCTGGAGGAATCGAGTTGAAAGGTGTTGAAATCGTTCACGAAATGCCCGTTTCTATTCACGGAGACACGATTGCCTATAATGCAGATTCATTTAAAACCGGTACAGAAAAAAAACTGGAAGATGTTTTAAAAAAACTACCAGGTGTTGAAGTTAATGCTGATGGCGAAGTTGAAGTCGAGGGCAAAAAAGTCACAAAACTAATGGTCGAAGGCAAAGATTTTTTTGATGGAGACACCAAACTGGGCGTTAAAAATATTCCCGCCGATGCTATTGATAAAGTTCAAGTATTGAGAAACTACAACGATGTTAGTCAACTGAATGGTCTCGAAAATAACGATGAAAATGTAGCCATGAACATCAAACTAAAATCGGGCAAAAAGAATTTTTGGTTTGGCGATATGACAGCTGGTGGCGGCACAGGCGAAAATGTGAACAAGGCAAAACTCGATCGTTATATTGTCAATCCGAAAGTGTTTTATTACAATCCGAAGTTTAGTTTAAATGTTATTTCTAATTTTAATAATATTGGCGAATTGCCTTTAACCATTCAAGATTATTTCAAAATGACGGGCGGTTTTCGGGGCATGATGAAAAAAGGCGGAAGCAGTTTTAATGTCGCTTCAAACGATTTGGGAATTACGGCACTCAGAAACAATCGTGCTAAGGAAATTGAAACCAAATTTGGCGCAACAAACTTTTCGTTTAACCCGACAAAGTCATGGAATTTAAGCGGTTTTACGGTTTTTTCGTATTCCAATACGCAGATTGAAACCAACTCGACTTCTATAATTTTGGCCAACAACACCCAAATAAACGCTACTGAAAAACCTATCCAACAAACAAATTATGGATTGGTTAAATTGAGTTCCTCTTACAAACCTTCTACCAATTTTCAGTTTGATTATGATGTTTTAATGAAAAAATCAAGTCAGATTGAAAATTCTTCGATTGATAGAATTTCTACTGTAAATAGCATTACAAACGCCGAGAACATCTCGACTTACAAAAAACAAAATCCAGCTTCGGTCAATCAAAATTTCAGTGTTTATTATACTTTAAAAGAGAAAAGCGTTTTTGATATAGAGATTCAGCATTTGTTTCAAGAAGAAGATCCTTTTTATAATGCCAATTTAAAAACAGTTCCTTTTAAGTTAACTGGTTTTGATTTGACACAAAACAGAAGCGACTTGAATCAATCTCGTTTTGTTAAAACCAACAAACTTGACTCAAAATTTGATTACTATTATATGGTCACACCAAAAAGTAATTTCAATGTTACTTTGGGAAATACTTATTCTTATCAAAACTTCAATTCAGGAATTTTTCAATATTTAGATAACGGAACCAAGAATGAATTGACTGATGTTAGTAATAACAATCAAGTGAGCTTTCATTTTAACGATGCTTTCTTTGGACTTCATTACAAAATGTTGCTTGGAAAAATCACAATTACACCAGGCTTTAGCGGACATTATTACAATATGAAAAACCTTCAGGAAGGCACAACTGTTGCTAAGAATTTCTCTAAATTTTTACCCGATTTGTATGTGCTCTATCAAATTAAAAAAGCAGAAACTTTAACTTACAATTATTCGTTGAGTAATGTTTTTACAGATATTTCGCAGTTGGTTCAAGGTTATATTCTCAATGGTTACAGCAGTCTTTTTCGTGGTAACAGAGATTTAGAAAATGCCACTTCTCAGGTACATTCGCTTCGATATTTCAAATATAATATGTTCAATTTCGAGAATATTTTTGCCAATGCGTCCTACACCAGAACTCTTGAAGCTGTTAAAACCGATGCCACTTTCACAGGCGTAAATCAAGTTTCATCGCCCTATAATTCAAACTTTCCGAACGAAACCGCCACCGCTATGGGTAGCTATGGTCGTTCTTTTCTGAAAAATTATAAAGCATCTGGAAGTGCCAATGTCAATTGGTCTAAGTTTAATAATATTCAAAACAGCGTAGTGGCATCGAGCGAGAGTTTTACGCAGACTTATTCCTTGAAACTTGCGACTCTTTTTAAAGAAATTCCGAATATCGAAATTGGTTATGCAACGACGATTAATGACTACAACCACAGTAGATATTTCACAAACACGCCTTCGATTACGTTAGATTATTATTTCTTGAAGAGTTTTTCGTTTGTGACCGATTACCAATACAACCATTATTTCAACAGCGATCGTTCTATCAATAATGAATATCAGTTTTGGAACGCCAGTTTGGGCTATCAAAAAAAAGAAAGCAAATGGGAATACAAACTTGGAGTTACGAATTTGCTGAACACAACTTCTTTAAACGACAATAGTTTCAATCAATTTACGGTGTCGAGTTCGAGATATATCATTCAACCTCGGTATATGATTTTTAGTTTGAAGTATAATTTGTAAGTTCTATTTTAACTTCTTGAAAAAAATTTCTAGATTTTTTAAAAGTTCCGAAGTGTTTTCAATGGTTGACATGTGACCGTCGGGAAAAGTTAGTAATTCAACTGCGGTTCCTTCGATCTGTTCACAGTTTTCTTGATAGGGCAAAACAGGATCTTTTTGACCCAAAACCAGCAGAATAGGAAACGGAGCAAAGTGCAGAATGACTTCTCTGTCTTTGC
Source organism: uncultured Bacteroidota bacterium (assembly GCA_903920835.1). Taxonomy (GTDB): domain Bacteria; phylum Bacteroidota; class Bacteroidia; order Flavobacteriales; family Flavobacteriaceae; genus Flavobacterium. Next base: position 10,743 of record CAIXNQ010000065.1, read on the forward strand.
GAATTTTCATTCCCATGAGCGATGCCACTACGCCTTGCAGCGGTGTTTTTAACGCTTCTTTTTTTACAAGTTCAATTTCTGTAGCCAGTCGATCTCGGTTGTCTTCACTAAAAAGATTGCTGATAGCAAGACTAATAAATGCTCCGAAATTTTGTTTCACAGCTTTGATCGCCCTGTCACGATTGGTTTGTCGCTCGGGGCTGTCGGCACGAGAAGTCGAATTGAGTAAGACCAATCCTTTGACATTTTCGGGATATAATTCGGCAAACGCCAAGGCGACATAACCGCCCATAGAGTGACCGATTAAAGTAGTTTTTTTGATTTTCAACTGCTGCAAAACTGCAAAAACGATATCAGCGTTGTCTTCCATAGCGTGCACATATCCCCGACATTCGGTTTCGCCATGACCCAGCAAATCAACAGTAATTACGCGGTATTTTTTAATAAAAATTGGGGTTAAAACGTCCCACATTTTTTGGTTTTCTAAAAAACCATGCAGCAAAACAATTGCCGAACCCTTGCCTTGATCGGTGAATGCTATTTTTGTATTTTTAAAATAAAAGAATTGCAATTTTGTTTGTTTTAAGTCCTGCAAAACTAAAATAATAATCGAAGATGCTGCGAAATAAATCGCAACTTTTGTTTTTGAAGTGATTTAAACTTTTTAAAAGTCTAAGACTGTTTGGACTGATAGCCTATTTTTTTTGTTTTAATTTCAAGCGTTGTAATTTATAGTCGTTATAATTTTTTCGGAAAAACAAAAAGTTATAACAAAGTTGTGACAAGATTATAAATGAATTTTTTTTTGTCACAAGGTTGTGACAAGATTTAAAATGAATTTTTTTTTGTCACAAGGTTTCTAAAGAAATTAAATTTTTGTTGTGGTAATATTTTTGAAAAAAATAAAAGTTAATACAACCTTATGTCAGAATTTTAGTATAATTTTTTTTTTTACAAAGCTGTCTCAATATTTTTAAAATTAACTTTTTTGGTCACAAAAAACTATCAAAAAGCATAAATACAAATTGCATAAAAGTACTAAAGATTTTTTGGATTTAAAAGATTATTTTTTATTGACCTCCAAAATCCAACACTTTAGGTTTTAAACCTTTCTCAATTTTTTTCTATTTTGATTGTAAACTTGCTACGAAGACAGAACCTATCGTTTAATAATAGATATAAATCAATTAAATGACAACACCCAATGCTCTAAATAAATCAATAGTTTTAATACAAGTAACGTTCTGCGGATTTGCTGCATCAGGTAGCATTACTCTTTTACGACTGTTTGGACTACTTGTCTCGTACGTTACAATATGGTTTCCGTAAGTCATAGCATAAGCAATTAACCAAGCATCCGCTTCGTCAGTATCTAAAAATTCACTTATAGCAGGTTGTGAGTATTGATCAGATTTTGAGTAAACCCAGCCAGTTAGAAACGCATAATTTAGGACTGTTGTAGTTGTATCTTTAAAAAAATCAGAAGGTAAATTATCAATGCACCATTGTGATAATTCGTCATTATTTTTTAATAATTCTTTTTGAACTTTATCAATAGAAATGATTTTACCATTTTCAGCTAATTCCTTAACCTTTACCCAAAAACTAGGTACAACGTCAAATGGATAGCTAGTTCTGTGAGCTTCAATGAAAAAATTGCTATCAAGTAGGAAAGGTGTTGTCATACTTTTAATGCAAATGTTGTGTTACAAACATTTGATAAGTATCTCCTTTCAATCCTGTGATTTTATAAGCATCACGATATAGCAATTTGTTTTGATTTACGGCTTGATTTACATAAGAAGCAAAACTAACACTTACACGTTTTCGTGCAGTTGCATAAAAATCGCCACCGCTTCCTTGATTTTCTTTTTTTTGTCTAAAGCTTTCCATGTAGCCGTTATAAAAGGTAAAGAATTCACCTCTTGTAATCAGACCTAAATCCATTGCTCTTCTTCCAATAACTATTGGACTTACTTTAAAAAAGCGTCTGGCATAGTCAATACTCGGTTCGTCTTTCCAAATGTCAATTAAAGAACTTGCAGGCACTAAAAACTCAGCTGCGATTACATCACACAATTTTTCTATTGGGTCGTTAGCAGGTAATAAATTTTGGTTATCAAAACCTGCACTTTCGCCCAACCAAACGTGAGCTAATTCATGAATAATTGTAAATAGTTGCGCAGCTTTAGCATCAGCGGCATTGATGAACATAAACGGCGCATATTGATTTACTAAAACGAAGCCTCTACATTCATCAACAAGAATTGGTCTATGTGTATTATTCTCAACAATACCATTGAAATTAATAAACACACCAATTTCTTCAATTTTGTGAGTTATAAAACTTAGAGTTTCTTCAAAAGTTGCAAAACCACAAGCCCAATTAGCTTCCAAACCTAAACTATTTCTAATATCTTCAACAATAACATTGGCGTTGGCATTTTCATTAAATTTTCCAACAAAAGCCAATGGTTCTTGTTCATTATCTACTAAATAATCAGTTATCCAGTCTTGGCGTCTTTGAAGAATTTGAATAGTATCAAATACATTTAAACTTACCCTGTCTGTATTAGTGTTACCAGTTCTAAAAAATGGAAACGGAATACTTTCTTTTGGCGGTTCAGTAAGAAATAAGTACCCAAACGGAATATGAACTTTGTTAGCAAAATCTTCAAGTTGCTTAACTGTTGGTTTTTTTACTTCTTCAATCCATTTTTGAATAGTCGGATGATTATTGAGAAATTGTTCTATATCAAACCCTGCTCGGGCTATCGCCCAAGTAAGTAAAGTAGGATTTATGGTAATTTCTGTTCTCATTGTATGCAAATGTAATAAATAAAATAAATTAAACCTTTTCCCCCTGCAACGCCTCTCTCAAAACCTGCTGCAACAACTTTTCATTATATCCTTGACTTTCTTTTATACTTTGCTCCAAACCATCACAATACGCCATTAACTCCTCCAACTTGGCTACGATTTGCTCTTGCTCGTGAAGTGGTGGAAGGGGAAATGGAATTAAGTCAAGGGAACTTCTCTTCAATTTGATTTGGCTTGGCGGTTTACCACTTATATATGGTTCTAAATTTATGGTATTAATATAATTTGCAACAATGTTCCTTGTTACATCATGATAGCAATCAGAAACATGAGCATGGTTATTAACCCAAAATTTACCTTGAGCGAGAAAGGCAACTGGCTTATTCTTTCGTAGTAAATTTTGACCGTCCTCAGCAATAAGAAGATACGTTCCATTAAATTTGTAATTATTTATGTGATCAATCACATCCATAGCACCATAGTAGTCAAATTCACCCTGGATTTGCGATCTCTCGTGTTTAGATAAAGGTACTCTTTTACCATCATGATTTATTGTAATCTCTCCCAACCTACACCAAGCCCAATGTTCCGGAATTTCAAAAGGAATTTCCTCATCAAATATTGGTGCTAATTCTTTCTCTTTTTTGAGTTTTTTCTCAGCTATCAATTGCGCTTTCTCGGCTTTTATTTTTTCAAGGAGTTGTTGTCCTGTTTCCTTTGTGTTACTGTTTTTCAATAACTTACCTTGCATGGCTTCACGCAAAAATGCATGTCTTAGCTGTTTGATTAAGTCGAGTTGGTGGGTTAGTTCGGAATTTACTTCCTTTAAAGCAATATTGTTATTTTGTAATTCAATAATATGATTTTCAATACTCTCATTAAAATAAATTTTATTTTGAATTGTATTGTTTTTTAAATCATTTAAAAATTCAATAGTCTGTTTCTGGACATCTATTGGAGGAAATGAAAATTGTAATTTTTCAATTTGTTTTGGACTAACATTTGGAATTGCTGCACCCCAAGCTAAATTTTTAATAATACTTTGTACACTTCTTGCTATCCAATAAACATATTCTTTTTCAAATTTTGAATTATCTAAAATATCAAATCTACCCACTCGTTGGTTCATATATAATTTTCCTAAACCTGTCTGTACAATTCCAAGTTTTGCAATTGTTCCACCTGTCAAACAAATAATTATATCATTCTCACTTAGCTCATACTTCGAAAGCGATTTATCCTCATCATAATAGACACAATTTGAAATATCAATTTGCTCGTTATTAAAATCTGAAATTCTTATTATAGGAACACCACTTTTTTTATACTCGGATGTTTTAAAAGCATAACCTCCACCAATTCTTATGTAATTTGATAATGGTTCTAAAGGATATTCTTGAGATAATTCTATATTTATTACATTGACGTATGTACCAACAGAATTATAGAATACATCTTTCCAAATGTCATCTTTATAAAGGTTTATTGTTCTATTTCCTTTTGCCATTATTTTACTGCTTCTTTAAGTTGGTTCAACATATTATCAATACAATCCGAAGGATTGTCATGTTTATAGAAAAAGTTTTTCGTCAACACATACGACCCCAACGGGGTCGCACTATTGAAAGGTGTTTTGTTTTTATAAACATTTGAACCCTTTGGGTTCATTTTTATAATACCCATAATCATTTCACCGCTTCTTTAAGTTGGTTCAACAAGGCATTACTTTTATCAAAAGAAGTGTGTAACATTTCCATTAATTCCATACTATTGTATTCGTGCGCTTCTTCTTGCTTGGTTGGGTTTTTTATATCCAAATCATAGTTGCGGTCAATGATGGTTTGTATAGGTACTTTCCATGAAATATCGCTTTCCTTACGGTCGTTCCACCAATCTTTTATTGGTTCAAATTCTTTGGCTTGTATGGGTTTGGTTTTGTTATATGCTTTTGCTCCTTCGGGCAAACGGTGTTCGTAATACCAAACTTCTTTGGTTGGTGTGCCTTTGGTAAAAAACAACAAATTAGTGGCTACAGTAGCATAAGGTTGAAACACGGAGTTAGGCAAACGTATAATGGTGTGTAAATTACATTCTTCTAATAGTTTTTGGCGTACCCGTTGTTTTACGCCATCACCTGTCAAAGAGCCATCAGGCAATACAATTCCGGCACGACCGCCTTGTTTTAATAAGTGTATCATTAAAATCAAAAACAAATCGGCACTTTCTTTGGTTCTAAAATTTTGAGGAAAGTTGTTTTCGTTATTGTTGGCTACAATACCTCCAAATGGTGGGTTGGCTAAAATAGCATTCACACGGTGCTTTTCGGTAAAGTTAGACAACGGTTGGTCTAAGGCATCCCCAAAACGTATGTTCGGCACTTCCATATCGTGCAAAATCAAATTGGTGGTGGCTAACAAATAAGGTAGAGGTTTGTATTCCCAACCCATAATGTTTTCGGCTATACTTTGGCGTTCTTCTACGCTGTTGGCTTGTAATTTTAAATGTTCAATAGCACAGGTTAGATAACCACCCGTTCCGCACGCAGGATCTAATATTTTTTCACCCAATTGTGGGTTAATCATTTCAGTAATAAATGAAGTAATGGCACGAGGCGTGTAAAATTCACCACTTTTACCTGCACTTTGTAAACCTTTTAAAATACTTTCGTACAGTTCGCCAAAAGCGTGACGGTCTTTGGCAACGTTAAAGTCCATTTCGTTCAGCTTGTTCAACACTTTACGAATGTTGATGCCACTTTTCATGTAGTTGTTGTTGCCTTCAAAAACCTCACGTACAATCAAAGCACGTCGGTTGCCAGAACTTACATCAATGTTTCGCAAAGCAGGGAATAATTGTCGGTCCACAAATTCTAACAATTCATCGCCTGTCATGCCTTCATCATCACCCGCCCAATTGCCTTTGGCTTTTACCCAATGGAATAAATCAGGAATAGGCGAAGTATAATTGTCATCCAGCAATTCAAGTTCTTTGTCTTTATCAGAGAATATTTTTAGGAAAAGCATCCAACCCAATTGTTCAATGCGTTGGGCATCACCGTTCAAGCCGGTGTCTTGCCACATGATGGTTTGTATGGATTTTAAAATAGTGGAAATGTTGGACATATATTTTTTTTATTTTATTTATTTTTTTCAAATCCCGAAGGGATTCCATGTTTATAGAAAATGTTGTTGTTATTGATATACGACCCCATCGGGGTCGAACCTACCTATCGCATATTTTTTTATAAACATTTGACCCCGTTGGGTTCTATATTTTTTTTTCATTATCCCGAAGGGATTTAATATTTATAGAAAATGATTTTGATAATGATTTACGACCCCATCGGGGTCGAACCTACATGTGGCATATTTTTCTATAAACATTTGACCTCTTTGGGGTAGAATTATTCAATCCATTTGAATAAATATTCTTCTTTATAATCAACATCAAATTTATTTAAAAAATCTACATATTCCTCTTGGAATGATTTTTTGCGATGATGTTCTTTTTGATTTGCTATATATCCAATCACATTATCTAACGCCGAATGACTATAGGAAAATGCACCATATCCTTCTTGCCATTCAAATTTAAATTGACAAAATTTCTTGTCTTTGATAAAAATATTAGAGGCTTTCTTTATTTCTCTAACTAAATCAGACAAACAACAGGAAGGTTTCATACCAATTAATAAATGAATATGATCCGGCATTCCATTAATTGCTAACATTTTTTGCTCTTTATTTTGAAC
>CAIXNQ010000066.1 GCA_903920835.1 uncultured Bacteroidota bacterium
ATGTAATTTCTTGTTATGGAGCTCGAAAAGGATTAATTGATACGGCATTACGTACAGCAGATTCAGGCTATTTAACGAGACGTTTAGTGGATGTTGCTCATGGAATTCTTATTGGTGAGATCGATTGTTTTAACAAAGCATCGCTTTCTGTTCCATTAGCAGAAAAAAATATTTTAGGTCGCGTCTTAGCAGAGAATCTCTCGGACGAATTCTTTCCAGGTTCCAAAATTCACTTAATCGACTCCACTCAATTTGATTTTGCAAAGACGAATTCTTTCCCTTCCCCCGAAAACAAAAACGGAAACGTTGAAGCAAAAAACATAAATTCCCAATTTCGTACAAAAAAGAATACTCCGCAAAGCTTACGCAGGGGTTCTTTTGCATGGAAAAATCAAGATATTTCATGGTCTTTATCAACAGAAATTCTTGCAAGAATTTCTTCGAAGCGAACAGAAATTAGAGTAAGGTCTCCATTAACATGTGATGGTCTTTATACAAAACAACCGCCTGAGGTTGAAAACGAAAAACTGATAAACCGTCAAAGTGGCAAAAATGAAAGCCAAAACACTCAATCTCGTTTAAATACTGATGGAATTTGTCAACTTTGTTATGGCTGGAATTTATCCCAAGGACGATTAGTTTCAATTGGTGATGCTGTTGGAGTTCTAGCTGCTCAATCTATTGGGGAACCTGGAACTCAATTGACAATGCGAACTTTCCACACAGGAGGTATTTTTTCAACGGACGTTCAAGATAAAATTTTTGCTCCACATGAAGGTTTTGTTGCATTTTATTCTCGCATTGATTCACTTTCTGAACTGGAAGGCCGACCAAGGGAAAATAATATTCACTTAATTCCTAGCGGGAGTTCTCCGGAGGCGTCAAAAGATAGGCATCAAAAAGTTTTAGGCTGTAAAGTAAGAAGTGTTCACGGTGAAACAGGTTTTCTTTCTTTTGAGCCTTTACAAATTTCTATTTCGGTTCCGTTGAATTCCGGCGGAAATAAAACGGAGCTTGAAACCGAATCCAAAGAACAAAAGAAAAATGATTCAATCAATCGAATGAAATCGAGCAGAAAACTTTCTATTCTTCAGTTGCCCGCACAAACTCTTATTTTTGTTTATCCGGGAAAATTTATTCAAAAAAATACTCTTTGTGCTGAAATTTCACGTGTTCGGCCTCCATTAGCCATTAAAACTTTTTCAGTTTCTCCTCCGCGTTTGCTCGCGCCCGGAAAGGAAGAGAAAACCGAAGTAGGACTTACTAGTTCGGTTTTCAACGAAGCTGAAAACCGAAACGATACGCAAAAAAATGAGGTTTTGGTTTCAATGAATCCTTTAATTGTTGCTCAAAACTCTCTAATCCAGCAGGAAAAACGAACGCAAATGATCGATATAGGCGAAAAGAACAAAATGCGTTTCGCGCCAAACAACCGCATGCGGCTAGAACGAACAAATGTGCTTCGCGCCAAAATACCGTCTGCGACTGAAATTCAAGCAGAAGAAATGCTCAGTTCTCCAGTAGATGGAAAAAATGTTCTTTCTGAAATTCAGGGTCAAGTTGCTTTAGCTCCTCATGGACCCAATGGGCGCGGTCAGGAAGTGTGGGTTTTAGCTGGAGAAAAATATAAATTTTCGGAATGGTCATCAGAGTCATTTAGTTCCCTTCATTTTCCCTTTTCAGCTTCACTGAAAGCTAAAAATGAACTCTCGTCTTTATTTTTACCACCCGTTGCTGAAGGAAAAAGAAGTGAAATTAAATCGCAAACCAGAAAAAATAAACAAGCGAAATCTCAAAAATTATATCGAGAAATTCATCAACCTTTTCAAGTTGGTGATTTATTGAATTGGAAAGGTTTTAGAGGAAGACAACAAAACTCTCGTCTTCATTTTTCTTCGTTTGCCTCATTTACTGACGCTCGAATCGCGGCAATTAGTTCAGAAAAAATAACTCGCAATGAAGACAAAAAACCTTCATTCGAAATGCGAGAAAGTGTTATTTTATATTCTCGACAACAAAAAAGCTTTTCTGCGCTTTACGCGAGGAAACATTCGGGAAATGTAAGTGGATTGAAACAAAAAGCCAAAGGAATTGGTGAATTAATAAGAAATGGTAATCAACTTCAATATACTGCTCAGATCATTGCGCTTCGCGCCAAAAAACAAGCATCCACTTCAACTAAAAGCTGGAAGCCGGAAATAGCAGATGATCAAACATTGTATATTATTCGAAGAGTTCAACCTCATTTATTTTCTGGTAATATATTATCGACGGTTTCAGACAATAAACCTTTAAATCTTCGAGCAATTGGTAGTGTTGTTCAAGAACGTGATGTCCTTTTTCAGTTATCATTACCAGTTCAACAATCAAAAACCGGAGATATTGTTCAAGGTTTACCAAAAATTGAACAACTTTTTGAGGGACGAGGTGGTTCACTTTTCGACGAAGGTGTTGACCAAAACTCAGAAAAGTTTTCACAAATTCCTCTCGCTCTTCGGTTTGGTTCTTTGTCTTCGGGTCAAAAAACTGCCCACAAGGAACTCAACAGAGTTTTTATGGCCTACGAATCAAATGATTTTTCTCTTTTAAATGATCCAGCGAAAAAACGTTTTATTCTTCAACGTAGATTAGTTGATGAAATTCAATCAGTATATCAATCTCAAGGTGTTGAAATTGCAGACAAACATGTTGAAATAATTGTTCGCCAAATGACTTCAAAAGTAAAAATTCTTGAAAAAGGAAAGACACCTTTTTTTCCTGATGATATTGTTGATTTTGAAAGTCTGCGTCGTGTAAACCCAGAACATACTTCTTATGAACCAATTATTTTAGGTATTACAAAAGTGGCCTTTTTTTCAGATAGTTTTATCTCTGCTGCAAGTTTTCAAGAAACAAAACGTGTTTTGATGCACTCAGCTATTCAAACGCGTGTTGATTTTTTAACTGGCTTAAAAGAAAATGTTATTGTTGGGCGATTAATTCCAGCTGGAACCGGGCAAATGTCTTTGTAATTTGCTGTTTTTTCAAATTTCCAAAGCGTACTTTTAAGTTTCACTTTTTCTTTTTTGCGGTCCGTTTTCAGCTTCGAGTTCTGGTTTGTTTCCGGTTTCATCAAAACTGAAACCGGAAACAAGACTGAAATGAGATTCATTTTTAGAACTGAAGCCCATCTCACACAACAAATAAAATAACAATGCATGCCAAAAAACAATTAAGACCAACGTTCATCTAAAGTAAAACATAAATCGATAGCCGCTAATTTTTTTCTTGGCCAAAATCGCATTCATTCGTTTTTAGTTGATTTTGCCGCTTCTTGGTTTGGTAGATGATTAGTTGGTAGATGGTTTTTTGCTTCGCAGTTTGATTTTTTCGCTTCTCTGTTTGGTTTTTTTGCTTCGCTGTTTGATTTTTCCGCAAAGCGGAAAAATCATCTAACCAACTAATCATCTACCAAACTGCGAAGCAAAAAACCAACTAACCATCCACCAAAGGTCGAAGCGATAAAACCAAATAAACATTACAAATAATTTAAATTTATGTTTAACATTTTTTCTTGCTCTCGCGCAATTAACTCAATAAATTCCCACAGACAGACTTCATCTGGGGGAGCTTCATTCTATGATAAATATACATATCAAAAAAGCGCTTTGCGCCAAAAAAGATTTTTCCCAAATGTGTCGTTTGATTCGTTTTTATTATCTAATACCAGAGGAAGAAAAAACTTTGGTTTAGTTCTCGCTTTCAGCGAAGCTGAAGACGGAACTGAGACTAAAAATGAAAATCAACTCAACCAAACAATTTGTGGCTTGGTAGATGATTTTTCCGCTTCGCGGTTTGATTTTTTGCGAAGCGAAAAAACCATCTACAAATACTTTAGTGAATCATTTTCGGCGTCAACAAAAATCAAAGGTTTTCAGGATTTCCACAGCACAAATTGGAAAATTGAAGAAAATCAAGGCTTATTAAAACAACAAGTTTCGGTTTCGTTTTTGCACCAAGCAGAAAAACGCAAGCAAAGCCGCCCTGCCGCTGAAAATCTTTCTATTTTTGCTGGGGGAAATGAGCCTTTTCATTTTTCTGAGGAAGCGGAAAAAATCAAACAGAGAAACGAAAAAACGAAACCCCAAGAAAATCTAGAAATGAATAATCGCTTGATTCCTAGCGACAGGCAGAAAACTTTATCAACTCAAAAAAGGATTTATACACCATCAAATCCTTATTCGTCTCGAAATATTTTTCGAATATTATTTTTACTGCAATTTGAATCGAGTTCCGATTTCAGCTTTGCTGAAATCGGAAAGGAAACGAAAAACGAATCGGCTTCATTAATTCGCTTCGCGCGTCAATCTGGTATTTCCTTTTTTGGGAAGCAAAAAATGAGAGACACGAACAAAAAGAAACAAAAAGAAAGGTTACCTCGTCAAAAGGCTACTCTATTCACAAAAAAATTTCCTTCGTTTTTGAGTAGTTCTTTCAATACTTTAAATGAAAGTTTTCCAACAGTTCGAATAAATCAAAGAAAAATTCCTGTAATCCCAATTTTTCTTTCTGTTATTCCCTATGTTTTATTTTTAGGAATTCGGCAAACATTTGTTTTTTTATCCCCAGAAACAGCAAATTTGGGCTTGGGACGTTTCTCTGGAATATTATCTCATTTTCAACCTGTTGGATATGCTTTGCATCAAAAACCTCTTATTTCGACCTTAAATTCTGAAAAAACATATCTAAATTTCGCCGCGAAAGGGAGAAATTTAAACATAGTAAACAAAATAAATGATATCAATATTTCGGGAATTGAAAACCTGTGGGTTTTGGGTCTTCCTTCAATTTTAAGTAAATTTTTTGTTTTATGGGCTATTCAAAGTATCGCATCGATTCGGCCACAACGAAAAATTTCACAAAAAGCAGAAGAGTCGCATCAAGCTCGAATTCTTTTTCCAAATGAAATTAAAGTTAAATTTGAAAATCTTCAAGGTCTAACAGCTGTTTTACCTCTCTTATCTATTTTGATTGAAAGCCTTAACTCGCCTTATGTGTTTCCATTTGGAACTCAAAATCCTTTTGGTTGGCTTTCGGGGCGAAACAATATTTGGTTTAGTTGGTTTTTCCGCTTTACGGAGTTTGGTTTTCTTGCGAAAAAACCAGCTACAAACTCTTTTGCAACTCACAAATATCCTAAAGGTTATTTATTTGTTGGACCTCCAGGAACAGGAAAAACTCGATTAGCTCAAGCTTTAGCTAAGGAAGCCAAAGTAGCATTATTATGCGTTTCAGCCAGTGAAATTCAAAAACAAATTGAAATTGGAACAAGAATTGGTGCTTTACGTTTAAGAAAAGTTTTTGAAACTGCTCGCTGTTATGCACCTTGTATCCTTTTTTTTGATGAGATTGATGCAATTGGAAAAACTCGCGGATATGAAACAAATTATTCAGCGCGAGCTGAAAGTTCAAATGAAGAAAATCAATTTTCCTCTTCTATCCAAGAAGGACCTGAAAGAACTGGAGGTGATAATCAACTTTTAACAGAGTTTTTAATTCAAATGGATTCATTTTCTGTTGATGATGGTTTTGTGGTTGTAGGAACAACAAATTTTCTTCATCGTCTTGATTCTGCATTTATTCGTTCCGGAAGATTTGATAGAATTATTAGTCTAAATTCCCCATCCAAAAAAATTCGTTTAGATATTCTTCAGGCTCAGGCATTTTTTACTGAAGAACAATTTATCAAAAATGCAAAAGCAGCTTCCCCTTTTAACAAATTAAATGGAACAAAGATTGATTCCAGTCAAAAAAGTTTCCCTTGGAATTATTTTGGACATTATACAAATGGATTTAGCCCAGCGCACTTGGCACGTTTAATAAATGAATCTTTGCTGTATTCTTGTTCTCATTTTCAAGACAAAAAACAAAGTTTGCCTGCCCAAGCTAGAAAATTATTTAATATCTTTGAAAGTTCTAAACGAAAACAAAAAATAGGTAGACCAAAGCATAGTTTTGAAAGTTTGCAGCATGGGTTAAATAGAATTCAAACTCATAGAAAGAATTTTCCTCCTCCTGTTCTCTAAAAATAAAAACCAACTCCTTCAAGCAGATCATAAACGAGTGATTCTTTTTCCCCGCTTAGGGGAAGACACTCATAAAGTTTTCGTTGGTTAGATGGTTTTTTCGAGGTTTGGTAAATGGTTTTTCTGCTTTTCGTCTTTGATAGATGATTAGTTGGTTTTTTTGCGAAGCAAAAAAACCAACTAATCATCTATCAAAGACGAAAAGCAGAAAAATCAACTAAACTCGCAGGCGTACAAAATTAGTAATTAAGTGTAGCAATAACAAAGAACAACTAAATCGCAAATTCTTAGGAGGATAAGATGATTCAAATTCATTCATCACAAACCAATTTTATGCAAATAGGTTTGGCAACGTCTGAAGAAATTCAAAACTGGGCAGAACGTTCATATTTTCTTGATGGACAATTTATAGAAATTGGTGAAGTAAAAAAAGCTGATACGATTAATTATCGAACGTTTAAACCAGAAAAAGATGGGTTATTTTGTGAAAGAAT
>CAIXNQ010000067.1 GCA_903920835.1 uncultured Bacteroidota bacterium
AATAATACGGGATGGATATTTGCCTCACCTCCAAACAATTTGAAGAACGTTCATTGACTGTAATTCGTTACTTGAAACAAAAAATCGATAAAGCCCTTCTCGACTGAAATAGAATTGAATTATTTCGTTAGGAACTGCATAATTCTCAGAACTAAATAAAGTAAATCTCAGTGGAAATAAAGGATAGCCTAGCAAAATTGTGTTTTTAATTATAAACAAGCTAAAGACTAATGTGCCCAAAAAAGTGATTTTTAACGCGCCTATATAAAATGTTTTATAGTTGGTTAAAAACAAAAATAATGGAATAAAAAGATAGATAATGCTAGTGCTTTTTACAATAAAACCCCAAAAAACCAATATCGAAATTAGTTTAAAATCATCTAAATTTAATGATTTGTAGTTTGAGATAATGTAACTAAAAATTACAAAACTCAAAACATAGACCACCAAATCGGGCGAGGGAGTACTAATAAATTGAAACAATAGCACGTTAAAAAGTGGCAACATTCCCATCAATAGCAGTCCTATATTTTGCTGGTTTGATTTATAGAGATCTTGTAATTGTAGGATTGCATAAACGTTGGCTAGCAACAAACAAAAACCACTTAAATCATTAAATCTGCCATAAATAAATGAAAAATTGAGTGCACTCTGTGCAATATGCCATCCGCTGGTTTGCGCAAAAAGCAGGTCGAGATTTGCCAAACCTTTTACAAATCCGTATTCATTGAGCCATTTTATGGTCTGAATATAATAAGTTTCGTTGTCAATTAAATAAGGAACAGAAGCACATTGCGCAATAATTAGAAGTGCAATGACAGATAAAATTATTTTAAAAACCAGTGCTAAAGACTTTATTCTAGTCCATAATTCTTGATAAACACCAACAATTGACTTTTTGAAAACTAAAAATAAAATCAAGTTTAAGAACAGAAAGACAAGATGAAACTCGAAGTTAATTCTGTAGAAAACTGCCCAAAATCCTGCCAAAATAGTTGTTGAAAACAATCCGAAGAAAGAAAGCAATACTAAATCTGTGACTTTTACTTTGAGCCATTTTGCAAAGCCAACGCCAAGATTAACAACCAAGAATAGTGAATAAATCCAGGAAATTAAAATCAGCAACATGATTTAAGATGCTATATTGCCGTCCACCATTACTAGTTTCCGGTCTGCCATGTTGGCGAGTTCTTCGTTATGGGTAACAATCACGAATGTTTGTCCAAATTCATCACGAAGTTTAAAAAAAAGTTGGTGTAAAAGTTCTGCAGATGCAGTGTCTAAATTGCCCGAAGGTTCGTCGGCAAATATAATTGCGGGCTTGTTTATTAAAGCTCTTGCCACAGCAACGCGTTGTTGTTCTCCACCCGAAAGTTCGTTGGGTTTATGATGGATTCGATCACCAAGCCCTAAATATTCTAGGAGTTTCTTTGCTTCGGCTTCGGTTTCTTTTTTGTTTTTATTGGCTATAAATGCAGGAATGCAAACATTTTCTAAAGCCGTAAATTCTGGCAATAATTGATGAAATTGAAATATAAATCCCAAGTGAAGATTACGGAATTTCGACATTGCTTTGTCAGTCATTTGCAAAACGTTTTGACCGTCAATATGGAGTTGCGTATCTTGATTTTTAGTCGGCAAATCTAGTGTTCCTAATAATTGAAGAAGCGTTGTTTTTCCTGCTCCAGAGGCGCCAACAATTGAAACAATTTCTCCTTTAGCAATATGAAGATTCACGCCTTTGAGCACTTCGAGCTGACCGTAGAATTTATGTAGATTTTTAGCAACAATCATATCCAATCAATTTTCACAAAGAAACAAAGTTTATGTTTAAATGTTTAGGTTAGTTTTTGTTTTTTTTGGAACGGAATAAAAGTCCAAGTCCAATTCGGCTTAATATCTTTTGTTCAAAACGCCAAAAGAAAGCGAATTGTCCTAAAAGAGTGCCAATTGC
>CAIXNQ010000068.1 GCA_903920835.1 uncultured Bacteroidota bacterium
CTGACCATCATGGAAGAAGGGTCGGAATTCCTCGACCGGCTTACCCGCTACCTTGACGGCGATAAAACGGTGAGATTGCCGATCATGACATCTATTTCACTTTGAAACAAAGGGGATTTTCAATATTTTAGAAATTACTTTAGAACTGCAAAACGAAGATTTTATAAAACCTATGACCCACACATTTCGCAATCATCTGGCCCTGCATTTCGGGCACGCTCAATCATAGCTTGAAAATCTTCGGCGGTCATCTCGCCCGTTTCGTTTGCAGCAACAACTTCAACTGCTAACGGCGCAACTGCTTTAGTTGGTTCTGCTTTTTTGTCGTTGTTCAAGGTAAATTTAATTGCATCAACCGCCGATTTTGTTCTGAGGTAATACATTCCCGTTTTTAAGCCACTTTGCCAAGCATAAAAGTGCATTGAGGTTAGTTTTGAATAATTCGCATCTTGCATAAATAGATTTAAAGATTGCGATTGATCTATAAAATAACCACGTTGGCGCGACATATCAATAATGTCTTTCATCGACATTTCCCAAACGGTTTTGTAGAGTTCTTTTAAATCGGCTGGAATACGTTCTATATTTTGCACCGAACCGTTGTGGCGCATTATTTCTTGTTTTAAATCTTCATTCCAAAGACCCAGTTTCACTAAATCTTCCAACAAGTGTTTGTTGACAATAATAAACTCACCAGAAAGCACTCTTCTTGTATAAATATTTGAAGTATAGGGTTCAAAAGCTTCGTTGTTGCCAAGGATTTGAGAGGTAGAAGCGGTTGGCATTGGCGCTACTAAAAGCGAATTTCGTACACCGTTTTTCATTACTTCTTTGCGCAATGATTCCCAATCCCAACGACCAGAAAGGTCGGAATCTTTTAGTCCCCAAAGGTTGAACTGAAACTCTCCTTTTGATATTGGCGAACCTTCAAACGTTGAATAAGGTCCTTCTTCAATCGCCATTTCCATCGAAGCAGTTACAGCCGCAAAATAGAGCGTTTCAAAGATTTCTTGGTTCAGTTTTTTAGCTTCATCGCTAGTAAATGGCATTCTCAATAATATAAATGCATCAGCAAGTCCTTGAATTCCCAAGCCTACAGGTCGGTGCCTTAAATTGGAGTTCTCTGCTTCTTTTACAGGATAATAATTTCTATCAATTACTTTGTTTAAGTTTCTTGTAACTCTTTTGGTTACATTATACATTAATTCGTGGTTGAATGCGCCATTTTCGACAAACATTGGCAAAGAAATCGACGCTAAATTGCACACCGCAATTTCGTCTTTGGAAGTAAATTCCATGATTTCTGTACATAAATTTGAGGAACGAATTGTTCCTAAATTCTTTTGATTCGATTTTCGGTTGGCAGCATCTTTATAGAGCATATAAGGTGTTCCAGTCTCGATTTGAGATTCTAGAATTTTCTCCCAAAGCTCTCTTGCTTTAATGGTTTTTCTACCTTTTCCTTTGGTTTCGTAATCTAAATATAAAGTTTCAAATTCATCGCCATAAACATCATACAAACCAGGACATTCATTCGGACACATCAGTGTCCAGTAGCTGTCTTCTTGCACACGTTTCATAAATAAATCCGAGGTCCACATGGCAAAGAACAGGTCGCGCGCACGCATTTCTTCTTTTCCTGTATTTTTCTTTAAGTCTAAAAATTCAAATATATCGGCGTGCCAAGTTTCGATGTAAATTGCAAAACTTCCTTTACGTTTTCCACCTCCTTGATCGACATATCGAGCGGTATCGTTAAATACACGAAGCATCGGAACAATTCCGTTGGACGTGCCGTTTGTTCCTCGAATGTAAGATCCTGTGGCACGAACATTGTGAATAGAAAGTCCGATTCCGCCTGCAGATTGCGATATTTTTGCAGTTTGTTTTAAAGTGTCATAAATTCCATCAATGCTGTCGTCTTGCATGGCAAGCAAAAAGCATGAAGACATTTGTGGTTTTGGAGTTCCAGCGTTAAAAAGCGTTGGTGTGGCGTGCGTGAAAAATTTCTTCGACATTAAGTCATACGTTTCAATAACCGATTTCATGTCGTTTAAATGAATTCCAACAGAAACACGCATCAACATGTGCTGAGGTCTTTCTACAATTTTGCCATTAATTTTTAGCAAATAAGATCTTTCTAGGGTTTTGAATCCAAAGTAATCATAATTAAAATCTCTGTTATAGATAATGTGTGAGTCTAAAAACTCTGCGTTTTCCATGATTACTTGATGCACTTCGGCAGAGAGCAACGGTGCTTCTTGATTTGTTCTCGGATTGACATAATAAAACATGTCGTTCATTGTTTCTGAGAATGATTTTTTGGTGTTTTTATGAAGATTAGAGACTGCAATTCGGGCTGCTAATTGGGCATAATCTGGGTGAGTAATAGTCATTGATGCAGCGGTTTCGGCGGCTAGATTGTCAAGTTCAGAGGTTGTTACTCCGTCATACAATCCTTCGATAACGCGCATTGCAACTTTTACTGCATCTACCAAATCGTTCAAACCGTAGCATAGTTTTTTAATTCTATCGGTAATTTTGTCGAACATTACAGGCTCTTTGTGGCCGTCTCTTTTTATTACGTACATAATTTTTGTTTTTGTGAAATTGCAAATCCCTTTGCAGTTTCGGGTTATTTGTTAATTTTTGTTTTATTAATATGTTCTGAGAACGCAATTGACATCCACGAAGTAGGAAGCTTCGAGGAAAGTTTTATTAGATTTTAAAAATCGGCATCAAAACTAATCTTTTGAGCTTCGCTGTCGGTATTCATTACGCCCGCTTTTTGATATTCGCCCACTCTTTTTTCAAAGAAGTTGGTTTTTCCTTGTAGCGAAATCATGTCCATAAAATCAAACGGATTTGATGCGTTATAAACACGTTCGCAGCCCAATTCTACCAGCAATCTATCGGTTACAAATTCTAGATATTGGGTCATTAGTGTAGCGTTCATCCCGATTAAACTCACTGGAATTGATTCGGTCACAAACTCTCTTTCAATATCGAGCGCATCGACAATAATTTCTTTAATTCGATCTTTTGAAACCTTATTGACCAAATGGTGGTTGTGTAAATGAACCGCAAAATCGCAATGAACGCCTTCATCTCGCGAAATTAATTCGTTAGAAAAGGTTAGTCCTGGCATTAGTCCACGTTTTTTTAGCCAAAAAATTGCACAGAATGAACCCGAAAAAAAGATGCCTTCAACGGCTGCAAAGGCAATTAATCGCTCTGCAAACGACTCGGATTCTATCCATTTTAGAGCCCAATTGGCTTTTTTCTTGATGGCAGGAAAAACCTCAATAGCTTTAAAAAGTTGATTTTTTTCTGCTTCGTCTTTAACATAAGTGTCTATCAGGAGTGAATAGGTTTCGCTATGAATATTTTCCATCATGATTTGAAATCCATAGAAAAATTTAGCTTCTGGATATTGCACCTCGTTGACAAAGTTGCTTGCTAAATTTTCGTTTACGATACCGTCTGAAGCAGCAAAAAAAGCCAAGATGTGCTTAATGAAATATTTTTCGTCTTCGCTCAACTTCGTGTTCCAGTCGGAAAGGTCTTGATGCAAATCAATTTCTTCGGCAGTCCAGATGCTTGCTTCCATTTTTTTATACCATTCCCAAATATCGTGGTGTTTTATTGGAAAAATAACAAATCTGTTTTTATTTTCTTGTAAAATGGGCTCAATTACTGACATCATTGTTTGTTTTTTATTCGATAAATTAAATACTATTTTTTGCTTAATCGGGGTTACAAAGATTGTGAATTGTAACCGAAAAACAAAGCCAAAGTTATTCACAAAAGGCATTAGTTATTCACAAAAAAGATAAGATGATGCAAAACGATATTAAAATTAAAACGCTAAAAAACAACGCTTTAATTAATGTAAAATAGACAAAATCCCTTTAAAATAGGGCTTTCAAGAAGGGTTAATGATTTGTAAAAGCTGCTTTAATCATTTGGTCATCTTTCAATACAAAATGATAATATTTTTCTTCTTCAAACAACTGCTTTATGACCTCAGCAGTGAGATATTTGTTGATGATAGTATTGTTTTTATTTAACTTCATTTCAATTTCGTTTTTCTTTAAATACGAAATAAATTCTTTGCAAAAACTATTGTTTTGACTGACTTTTTCTACAATTTGATCTTCGTTTAAACCAGAAAAAATGATTTTAGACTCATCTAATTGTTCAAAAATGAAGTGCGAAATTATGCCTGAATCTAAAACAAATTCTACATCCTCTTGATTTGATTTTATTTCTAAAGGAACGAAAACATCTGGGACTATGCCGCCGCCGCCATAGACTAATTTGCCTTTTGGGGTTTTAAATTTCAAAGAATCATTAACCTTAATACTGTCTTTACTGTACAATTCGCCGTTTTGGAAACGTTTCTCAAAATCTTTAAAATAAGCTTCTTTTCCGTTTTTATATGGTTTTTGAATCGAGCGACCTGTGGGCGTAAAATAGCGCGCTACGGTCAATCGAACTGCCGAACCATCTTCAAAATTCATTTCGCGTTGCACCAATCCCTTGCCGAAAGAACGCCGACCAATAATAGTTCCTCTGTCATTATCTTGAATGGCTCCAGCCAAAATTTCGCTTGCCGAAGCGCTATTTTCGTTCAAAAGCAAAGTCAATTTTCCGGTCTCGAAGCTGCCTTTTTTGGTAGCAAATGTTTTTACAATCTTATTCTTTCTGTCTTTCGTAAAAACAATCAGTTGCTTTTCATTTAAAAATTCATCGGCAATAGCAATGGCTTGTTCCATATAGCCACCGCCATTATCTCGCAAATCAATAATTAACGAATTAATTTTTTGTTTTTGAAGCTTGGTCAATGCGGTTTTAAACTCACTATAAGTAGTTTCAGAAAATCTATTGATTGCAATATAGCCTGTCGATTCTTTAAGTAAGAACGCAACGTCTATACTTTTCAGAGGAATTAAAGCTCTTTTAACTTGAATTTTGAGGGTTTTTCGTTGGTTTTTTCTGTAAACCGTAAGTGCAACTTCTGAATTTTCTTTACCTTTCAATTTAGAAAAAATTACCTCATTAGTGATTTTCTTTCCGAATAATTTTTCGGTGTTTGCAAACAGAATCCGATCTCCAATTTGAATTCCTGCATTTGCTGCAGGTCCGTTTTTTATTGGTTTTACCACCACAACAGAATCGTGCAAAATAAAAAAGTTGATACCAATTCCTACAAAATTGCCTTTCATTGTCAATGCTTCTTGTTCTTGTTCGGCAGGTGGAATATATACAGAATGTGGGTCAAGTTTTGATAAAATATTATCGACAGTCAAATTAACAATGGAGTCTGTATTTACTTTATCGACATAGTCATTGTCAATAAAATCAATCAATTTGTTGATTTTACTCTTATGGTTGTTTTTTGCTAAAAATGAATTTTGATTCGGGAAATTCAAATACTTGCCCACAATAACGCCAATCGCTAGTAGCGAAAAAATATAAATTGGCACGTAAGCAGTTTTAATTTTCATTAGTCTAAATTCTCTATTTGTTCAACTTCTACACCTGCTTTAAGAAGAAAATCTATTCCTTCAGTATCTCTATAACCCATTTGATAAACCACTCTAGTAATTCCAGATTGATGAATGAGTTTGCTGCATTCTTTGCAAGGCGACAATGTTATATATAAGGTAGCACCTTTGCAACTTTGGGTAGAACTAGCAACTTTTAAAATGGCGTTTGCTTCGGCATGAAGTACATACCAATTGGTTTCTCCATTTTCATCTTCGCAGCAATTTTCAAAACCTGACGGCGTTCCGTTATATCCATCAGAGATAATCATTCTTTCTCGAACAATTATTGCCCCGACTTGTTTTCGCTTGCAGTAAGACAATTTGCTCCATTCTTTAGCCATTCTAAGATAGGCTTTGTCATATTTATTTTGTTTTTGTTGTTTCATCTTTTCCAAATTTCATTTTGAATAATCATTGGCACTACTATACCTATAATAAATGAAGAAATCACTAAAATAAAATCGCGTTTTGAAAATCGAAAAACAGTTTGCACCAAATAAGAAAATATCAAAACAATTAAGACAACGACC
Organism: uncultured Bacteroidota bacterium; assembly: GCA_903920835.1. Classification (GTDB taxonomy): domain Bacteria; phylum Bacteroidota; class Bacteroidia; order Flavobacteriales; family Flavobacteriaceae; genus Flavobacterium. The sequence goes on from CAIXNQ010000068.1 coordinate 6,083, forward strand.
AACTGTGCAGATTCAATTCCGAGTGCAAACTCTGAAAGCGGCAATAATTTTTCTTTAGTTGCGCTGTTATTTATAATATTAAAGTAGGAAGAAAAACCAAAGCCGTGTATAATTCCGAAAAACAAAGTGAGAAAACCAACTAGATTTACGCTATCATTTTTAGAAGATTTTCCAGAGCTGAAAATACTAAACAAAGCGGCAATTAGAATCGTTATTAGAATAAAAAATTCAATAAAAATAGTTTTGATGCTCACCACTCCAAATACTGCCAAAAGTAATGAAATTGTATGGCCAATGGTGAAAAGCGACACCAAAAGCAATACTTTTTTCCAATCTTTAAAGGCGAAAGGAACAGTAAGTGCTGTCAAAAAAAGCAAATGATCAAAAGCATGAATACTCCAAATATGTCGCAAACCGATTTGATAATAAATCCAAAAATCTGCCATCAAGAACAACTTATTAATTAACGATTTGTAAACATACAATTAAATTTTAAAAACACAATGAAATTTCAAAATTGGATATTTTTTTTTGAACATCTTTTTTTAAAATAGTTTTTGAATTAAAAACGAAATAGAATTATATTTGACAAATTAAAAACACTAAAATTATGTCATTCTCAGAATTATTCGATAGCGGTTTTAAAACCAGAAACAAAGGTCATTTTTCTGCAATTGTTAGAGTTGCCCTTGAAAACGGTCATTTAAGTCCAGACGAAAGAGCTTTCCTTGATAAATTGGCAGTTCAACTTGAAATTTCTCCAGAAGAATATGCTGAAATATTAGAAAATCCTTTAAAATATCCGATAAACCCACCCTATTTGCACATACATCGTTTAGAACGTTTGTATGATTTGGCTCGAATGGTCTATGCAGATCATGTACTTGGTCCAAAACAAAAAGAAATACTTCATCGATTTGTGTTGGCACTAGGATTTACGCCAGGAAACGCACATTATATTGTTGACAAAGCATTATCTCTATTAGTTTTTGATGTAGATTTAGACACATTTTTGTTTGAAATGCAAAACATGCACAAATAAATTTATAAAAACTAAAAATGAGCATACTCGAAAAGAAATTAAAAGACCGAAGCGGATCAAAATGTGAATTGTGTGGCAACGAACATGAATTATCTGTTTATAATTTGCCTCCAAATCCGGAAGATATTATTGAAAAAAGTCTTTTAGGCTGTAAAACTTGTCTTGACCAAATAGAAAATACTGAAACAACCGACCCAAATCATTGGAGGTGTTTAAGCGACAGCATGTGGAATGAAAATTTGCCTGTTCAAATTATTGCTTGGCGAATGTTAACTAGAATGAAAGCCGAAGGTTGGCCTCAAGATTTACTGGACATTATGTATCTTGATGAAGAAACACTTGAATGGGCAGCAGCAACTGGAGAAGGCGACGATGAAGAAGGCAAAATTATTCACAAAGACAGCAACGGAAATGTCTTGAAGGACGGCGATTCGGTGGTTTTGATAAAAGATCTCGAGGTTAAAGGTGCCAATTTTACTGCAAAAAGAGGCGCAGCAGTTCACAATATAAAATTAGTTTGGGACAATGCCGAACAGATAGAAGGTCGCGTAGAAAACCAACATATTGTTATTTTGACGCAATATGTAAAGAAAACAAAATAGAATTTTAGAGGCTTCCTTCCCACTCCGAATAAAACTGTGACAAAAATTGCTCCATAAAACGATGTCTTTGTTCTGCCATTTTCATGCCAGTATCGGTGTTCATTTTGTCTTTTAACAAGAGTAGTTTTTCGTAAAAATGATTCAATGTGGGAGCTTCACTATTTTTATACTCTTCTTTGGTCATGTTCAATTTTGGAGCTATTTCTGGATTATAAATTTGTCTGTTTTTAAATCCACCATAATTAAAAGTTCTTGCAATTCCGATGGCTCCAATTGCATCAAGCCTGTCGGCGTCTTGAATAATTTGCAATTCTTTTGAGGTAAACTGGCTTTTAAAATTACCTCCTTTAAATGAAATGTTTTCTATGATTTGAACTACATGATTGATCGTTGCTTCATCACATTTTATTGATTCTAAAAAATTTCGAGCTGTTTTTGGCCCAACACTTTCGTCGCCGTTATAGAATTTACTGTCTGCAATGTCATGAAGCAATGCACCAAGTTTTACAACTAGTTCATTGCAGTTTTCATTTTCAGAAATTTTTACTGCATTTTTAAATACCCTTTCGATATGAAACCAATCGTGACCAGCTTCGGCATCACTCAATTTTTCCCTTACAAAAATTATTGTTTCTGATATTATGCTACTTTGGCTCATTGCATCTTAGTTTTATAAAAAAAGTTGAATTCTAAAGCAAGATACTTTAAAATTCAACTCTAATAATTTTATTGATTTCTTATATTAAGGCTGGTTCAACCCATTTAAAGATGTAAGATTCTTCTGGAACTATTAAACGCTCAGAAATTTTTGCCATTCTAGAGGGCAATTTCATTAAATAATCTCTTGCTTTTTCAGCCTCTGCAGTAAGTCCGTCGATTTTGTCGATTTCCCATTTTTCGATTAATTTTTGCAATATTTCAACATAATCATTGGCAGTATAAACGCCAATTCGTTGCGCAGAATCTGAAAAATTTTCAAAAGCAGTACTTATTTTTTGTCCAGATTCTCTTAAAAAATGGGCTGGCATTGTTATTTTTTGCTTCATCATATAGTTAAAAGCCAACATCATTTCGCTTGGATCTACTTTAAAAATTTGATTTACAAATTCGCTGTAGGCTAAATGATGGCGCATTTCATCGCCAGCAATCATTTTACACATCTTTGACAATTTAACGTCACCGTAGTTTTTTGCTAATTGCGACACTCGATTATGAGAAACATAAGTAGCTAATTCTTGAAAACTTGTGTAAACAAAATTTTTGTAAGGATCTCTTCCGGTTCCGATATCGAAACCATCGTTAATTAAATGTTGGGTTGTAACTTCAACTTCTCGCATATTTACACGACCCGAAAGATAAAGGTATTTATTAAGAACATCTCCGTGGCGGTTTTCTTCGGAAGTCCATTGACGAACCCAGCTTGACCATGGGTTGCGTTCCAAATTATCTACGCCCTCAACGGTCATTAACCAAGATTCATAAGTTGGCAAAGCCTCTTCTGTTATGGTGTCTCCAACCATGGCTACCCAAAAATCATAAGGAAGATCCTTTGCGATTTCGCGTAATTCTTTTACTTCATCAAAAAAAGTTTCTTTTTCTGAATTGGGCAAAAAATCGGAAGGCTGCCAAATGGAATCTATTGGAATTAAAAATTGATCAACAAAGCTATCTACTTTGTTTTCTAGAAATTGCATCACTTCAAGACGCATGTTTTTTATTGACATATTTTTTTTATTAACGGTTTTAAATAATCAAAACCTCAAGTTGATTATTAAAGTTGAACAGCATTAACTATTGCAACTTCGGTTTTTTGCATTATTTCTTCAAAAGAATAAGCAGCAACAGACAAGGGTTTATGAACGGTAAATGTTATATTTTTTCCTAACCCATAAGGAAACGCGCCAAATTTAACAAATTTCCACGAATTGTTGATAGTTATCGGAACAATAAATGCTTCGGGAGCATATTTACACAAGATTTTTAATCCACTTTGGGCAAATTCTTTAGGTTTTCCGGTCTTACTTCTAGTTCCTTCGGGAAAAATTACTGCGGCTCTTTTGTATTTTTGAATATATTCAGCAAGGCTTTTTATTGCCGGAAGTGCTTGCTTGGGTTCTTTTCGGTCGATCAACACTGAGCCTCCATGACGGAGATTGAACGAAACACTCGGAATTCCTTTTCCGAGTTCTTTTTTGCTGACAAATTTTGGATGTGAAGTTCTAAAAAACCAAATAATTCCAACAATATCGTAAAGACTTTGGTGGTTTGAAACAAAAATAATGGGAACGTCTTTCGGAATTAGTTCTCGATTTATTGCTTTGAAGGTTGTGCCTAAAAGTTGTCCGATTCGTAATAAAATAAGATTTAAGTAATCTACACTTTTTTTATGGGTTTGATATCCAAAAACATTTAAGCAAATCCACTGAATTGGTTGAAAAATTACAAGAACCGTTAAAAACAGTAGCATTGACAAAAAAGACAAGGGATACGAAATTATTTTTTCCATTGGTTTAATCAAGATGTTGCAAAAATACAAAAATAAATTTTGTTGATTTTGTTTAGTGGATTTCAAAGGCGGTTTATTGGCAATTGAAAAAATAAAATGTTTTAAAAATTTGTTTGTTAATTAAAAATACAATTTTTATTGAATTATTGCGCTAAATTTTATTCTTCAAAAAATTACTATTCATCAAAATAATTGCTGCAATAATTAATCCTATTCCAAACCATTGAGTGTTGTTTACTTTTTCGTTTAAAAGGAAATATGCCATGAAAACAGAAACTGGAAGTTCCAGTGCGGAAACAATGCTCCCAAGACCAATTCCAGTTAATGGAAACCCAGCATTCATTAACATAGGAGGGATAATTGTTCCAAAAAGCGCAAGATAAATTCCCCATTTAAAAAATATTTCAAAATTGAAAGGCGTAACTTGTGTTGCAATTGCAAACGAAAACACTACTATTGCGCCACCTAAAAGCATAAACAAACTTCGTTGAGCCGATGAAATTGCGGTTGCTACACGGTTTGCTGTAAACATTGTTGTCGTAAATGAAGCGGCAGCCAACATTCCCCAGAGAATTCCATTCCAATCTAAAAGTATATTATTTTGAAAAATATTAGTTGCTAAAAGGGTTCCGATTAGCACAATAATTACGGCGATTATTTTTTGTTTTGAAGGAAGTTTTTTTTCTAAAAACATTTCTAAAATAACTCCCATCCAAACGGTTTGCATCAACAAAACGATTCCAATAGAAACGGGAATATATTTGACAGCCAAATAATAAAAAACACTTGTCATTCCGAGTGATGTTCCTGCAATCATTAACTGTAAAATGTTCTTTGAAGTTATTTTTTCAGTTTGTTTTATGGATTTACTTTTTTGAAAAATTACAATTAAAATCATTCCTAAAATTCCATAAATGAATTGAGAACTGGTTACTTCGGCAGTAGTAAATCCTTCGGAATAGGCTAGTTTAACAAAAGTAGCTAACA
>CAIXNQ010000069.1 GCA_903920835.1 uncultured Bacteroidota bacterium
GAGGTGTGCTTGAAGATTTGGTTAAAAACCATCAAATGATTGATAAAGATTACGGTATCGTTCATTTTGATTCTCCAGATAAACGTGGCATTGACGTTGGGTTTTTATATAGAAAAAAATATTTTAAACCAACCAGTTACATCAATGTTCCGTTATTGATTTATAACGATGAAGTAGCCGATGCGCCCAAAAAAGGAGAAAAAGCAGAAGTTGAAGAAGTAACGACAGATAAAGCAGTAATTGACAAATCAACAAAAAGAATTTATACCAGAGACCAACCTTTAGTAACGGGACTTCTTGACGGAGAAGAAATTCATGTTATTGTTGACCACTGGCCTTCTCGTTTGGGCGGAGAGAAAAAAAGCAGTCGACTAAGAGAAGCTGCTGGAGCTTTGACCAGAAAAATAATGGACTCTTTATATAGAATTGACCCTAAATCGAAAATTATTGTGCTTGGCGATTTAAATGATGGAACGCTTAATAGAAGTGTAAAATTAGCACTTGGAGCCAAAGGTAAAAAATCAGAATTGACAAAATCTAACGATATTTATAATCCGTTTGAAGAAATGGCTAGAAAAGGAAACGCCACTTTGTTTTATCGTGATGCAGGAGATATTTTTGACCATATTATGCTCACAGAACCATTAATTAATGGCGATTATTCTTCTTACAGATATTGGTATGCTGGCATTTGGAACAAACCTTTCATGATTCAAACCACAGGGCAATACAAAGGTTATCCACTGCGACATTCTGCTAACGAAGTAGGATTTAGCGACCATTTTCCTGTTTATGTTTACTTGATCAAACAAATAAAATAATTCAAAAATAAATGAAAAAGTTAGTTTTATTAGCTTGCTTATTAGCTTCAATTTATAGTTTTTCGCAAGACACTATTACCTCAGAAAAAGCCAAAAACTATCTCGACAAGATGGTAGTTGTTAAAGGAAAAGTAGTTTCATACAGAATGGCGTCTGACGGAGGTAAAATCAATTTTCTTAATATTGATAAGGCTTTTCCTGATAATGTGTTTAACGTTCAAATCAATTCAAACTATTTGCCTCGATTGAAAGTAAAAATTGAAAGCCTTAAAGGAAAAGAAATTTATATCAAAGGCAAGATTTCAATTTCTAAAACAGATGCCAAACAAATTCCGATGATTTTTAATCCGATCAGCATTAGCGAAGTTAAAAAATAATTCCTCATGCCTGTTCAGCAACCATTCAACCTCAATCGATGGATTGAAGAAAATCGACATTTATTAAAACCTCCTGTGGGCAATAAGAATATTTATATAGATTCTGGAGATTATATTGTTATGATTGTTGCTGGACCTAATGCCAGAAATGACTATCATTATAACGAAACAGAAGAATTATTCTATCAGTTGGAAGGCGAAATTTCAATTTATATACAAGACGAAGGCGTTAAGAAAGAAATGAAATTGAATGCTGGCGATATGTATTTGAATCCTGCTCGAGTTCCACATTCGCCAGTTCGTTCAGAAGGTTCTATAGGTCTTGTTATCGAAAGAAAGCGCGCTGGCAAAGGTTTCACAGATGGATTACTTTGGTTTTGTGACAACTGCAACACAAAATTATTTGAAACCTATTTTGAACTTTTTGACATCGAAAAAGATTTTATCGCACATTTCAAGAATTATTACAATTCTCTAGAAAAAAGAACTTGCAAAAATTGTGGAAACGTTATGAAAGCCAATCCGAAATATATCGAAGAATAAAATCTTACAAATAATTCATAATTCATAACTCACAATTCATAATTAAAAAAATGAGTCCAAAACATCCTTCAGAATCACTCACAATTTTGACCGACTTGGTTTTGCCGAGCGAGACAAATCCTTTGAATAATTTATTTGGTGGTGAATTGCTCGCCCGAATGGATCGTGCTGCTAGCATTGCCGCCCGCCGACATTCACGCAGAATTACAGTTACTGCATCAGTAAATCACGTTGCTTTTAATAGAGCGATTGCACTAGGGAGCGTTGTTACTGTTGAGGCAAAAGTGTCAAGAAGTTTTAAATCGTCGATGGAGATTTATATCGATGTTTGGATTGAAGATCGAGAAACTGGCAACAGAACCAAAGCGAACGAAGCCATTTATACATTTGTAGCAGTGAACGATCAAGGAATTCCTGTTGAAGTTCCAGCGGTTATTCCCGAAACCGATTTAGAAAAACAACGTTATGAAGGTGCTTTGCGAAGAAAACAATTGAGCTTGGTGCTCGCTGGTAAAATGGACCCAAACGATGCTTTTGAACTGAAAGCTTTGTTTTTTTAAGCTGTTTTTAGAAACGCTTTTTTGTTAAATACGATCAATATTCCAACGCCTGTTGATATTACAAAATCGGCAACATTAAAAATGGCATTGAAGAAAGTAAATTCATTTCCGCCCCAAATCGGCAACCAACTTGGTAAATTTCCGTGCCAAATCGGGAAATAAAACATATCAACAACTCGACCATAGAACCAAGTTTCATAAGGCTTGTCTGAAAAAAGTGTGGCAACGCCTTGATGACTGTCGTTGAACAAAACACCATAAAAAACAGAATCGATAATGTTGCCTAAAGCACCTGCAAAAATCAATATTATTGCCACAATTAAATAATTGGAACTGTTTTTTCTTAAAGAATCCCAAAGCCAATAGGCAATTCCGCCGACTGCAACAACACGAAAAAGTGTTAGCACAATTTTGCCAAAAGCACCCGGAATCTCGGTGCCCCAAGCCATTCCTTTGTTTTCAATAAATAAAATTTTAAACCAACTCAAGACCGAAACTTCTTCGCCAAGCACAAAATGGGTTTTGACATAAACTTTTGAAATTTGGTCAATAAGCAATATTATAAATATGAAGAAATAGGCTCTTATTAAAGACATTTTTTTGAATTATTTGGTTGCAAAAGTATAATAATAATCAATAAAAAAAGATATAATGGCTGCCAAATACAAAGAACCTTATTGAATCGAATTTAATTATGAAATCCAAAGAAAACAAATTTAAATGATTTTAACCCACTTAGCTCTCAATAATACATAACATAATTTTCTTTTAAAAAATAAATTCAAGCAGTTATAAAATACTCTAAAACATATTTTAACATCACTTACAATAGGAATTGAAGCTATTGAAACTTGATTTAAAGTAATCAATGGTTTAAATTTAGTATTCAATTAAAATTTATTTTCTATACTATGTTTAAATTAAATCAAAATCATCTTTATCCATAATTTATTAGTTATGAAGTAAATTCTTTTTTAAAACAAATTCGTCTTTTTCTAAAAAAAAAGTACTTTTTATCATAATCATAAATCAAAATACCTTTAAACCTCAGTTCGATTGTTAATTTCAAACCACATAAATTCATATAAAAAGGTTTTATTATAAGAAAATTTCATTTTTTAGCATAGCCATGTTTGCTTAAATTTAGAGTAACGCTTTTATGTATAATTAAAAACCTATTTTTATGTGGTTTATAATTTAAAATAAAAGAATAATCGAACGAAGGTTCAATTTTTATCCACTAAAACATTATTAAAAACTTCCTAAAAAGTATTTATTCAGTTAAACTCTAAACCAAACAACTTCAAATGTTCACTCACATGGTCCAAATGATTACTTTCATGGTAAAATTGATTTCAAGCATGGTTCATTTCAAAAAAAACATGGTCCATTTGGGTTTTTCATGGTCCATTTGATTTCAAGCATGGTCCATTTCAAAAAAAACATGGTCCAAATGGGTTTTTCATGGTCCATTTGCATTTTTCATGGTCCAAGCCAGTATTTACAAGGGTTTTTATTTTTGGAGTTTTAAAAAATCCAACCAAAATAAGCTTCATTTCAATACCTATTATTCTATTTTTAACATTTAAAATTCCTCGACCTAAAACAAAAAATTGAACTCAAAACAATCAGAATCATCTTTTATAATTTATTCAAATAAACGATAATAAAAAAGGGCTAATTTCTCAATTTGCCCTTTTGTGTATAAACATTAAAGTTGTAGTTTTTTAACAGAATTCTGCATAAGCATCTTTTAGATTTTCTGCAATCATTTCAGCTGGACGCCCTTCAATATGATGACGCTCTAGCATGTGAACAAGTTCGCCATTTTTAAATAAAGCCATACTAGGCGATGATGGAGGAAACGGAAACATGTGTTGGCGCGCAGCATCAACGGCTTCTCTGTCAACTCCTGCAAAAACGGTTACTAAATTATCAGGCTTTTTCGTGCCTTCTAAACTCATTTTCGCACCTGGGCGGGCGTTTCTTGCAGCACATCCACAAACAGAATTTACAATTACAAGTGTTGTTCCGCTTGTTTTGATTGCATTTTCAACTTCGTCAGCGTTATATAAATCTTTAAAACCAGCCACAGAAAGTTCTTCTCTCATTGGTTTAACCATTTCTTCTGGATACATAATTTTTAGTTTAAATTGAATTGCAAAGATAACAACATTAAAATATTTTGAATTAAAAACAAACGCTAAAGTAATGTTAGCTATTTTATAAATCCATTCTGTTAGAAAATAGAGTTATAAATATTCTCCTTTTTCAGCAAGTTTGCGTTCCAATTCGGCTTGAAACTCTTCCATAACCGGCTTCATAGTGCTTTCAGGAATGTCGGCAATTCTAATATACATCAATCCATCAATTGCATTGTTAAATAATGGGTCAACATTAAAAGCAACCAAACGGGCATTTTGTTTGATGTATTTTTTAATCAAAACGGGCAACCGTAAATTTCCTGGTTCAAGTTCGTCAATGATTTTGTCAAATTTATTCAAATCAGATTCTGCTTCGTCAAAAATAAAATCTTTATCAGCGTCTTTTAATCTAACTTTAAACTCTTTTCTTGGATGAACATATTGCGCTACATAAGGATCATAATAATTAGACTTCATAAACTCAATCATCAACGATTTTGAAAAATCCGAAAATTGATTGCTAATACTAACGCCGCCTAATAAGAATTTGTGTTCTGGATATCTTAGTGTTGCGTGCATTATTCCGCGCCACAGCAAGAACAAAGGCATTGGTTTTTGTTGGAATTCTTTGATGATGAAAGCCCGACCCATTTCGATAGATTTGCTCATCATGTCGTTTAATTCAGATTCTATTCTAAACAAATCACTCAGATAAAATCCTTCAAAACCCATTTTTGGAAATATTTTTGAGCCAATTCCCATTCTATACGCACCTGCAATTTGTTTAGTATCGTCATCCCACAAAAATAGATGGTGATAGTAATTGTCATATTTATCTAAATCAATAGATTTATTGGTGCCTTCGCCGACTGCTCTAAACGTAATTTCTCGCAATCGACCTATTTCGTGAAGAATGTTAGGTATTTTATCGGCTTCAGTAAAAAAAACCTCGTAATTTTTACTTTGAAAATAACGATAATCAGCTTTTCTTAATTCATTTACCTCCGCAATTATTTTTTCTTGGCTTGCCGGGGTAACAATCTTTTTGGGACTTTTTGGTAATTTTAAATTTTGCGGATTGAGTAGCTTACTTTCTTTTTCAAAAGGATTGGCAAGCATGTATGTTTTTTTTCTCAAGAATTCTGAAAAATCTTCAATCGATATATATTCATTTTGTTCGGCAACCGAAATTGGTTTTCCGATTCTGACTTTAATTACTCTGTCTTTTTGAGTTAACAATTCCGAAGGGAGTTTTGCCGTTCGTAAAGTGTCGTCAAGTTTGGAAAGTATGTAAAACAAACGACTGTTTTTAGCATGAAAATAGATTGGAATTACTGGAACTTGTGCTTTACGAATCACTTTTATTGCTCCTTCTTCCCAAGGTTTGTCAACAACGAGTTTTCCATCTTTATAGGTAGAAACTTCTCCAGCAGGAAACATTCCTAATGGTTTTCCGTCTTTTAAATGACGAAGGGTTTCTTTTATTCCAATCACGCTTGATTTTGCTTCTTTATGGTTTTCAAAAGGATTTACAGGCATGATATAGGACTTCATAGGCTCTATTCGATGCAATAAAAAGTTGGCAATTATTTTGAAATTTGGTTCTCTTTCGAGCATTAATTTTAAAAGTAAAATCCCATCAATTCCTCCAAGCGGATGATTTGAAATGGTCACATAAGCACCGTCTTTAGGTAATCTTTTTAGGTCTTCTTCTGGTATTTCAAATTTAATTTGAAGCTCGTCTAAAAGTGCGTTTAAAAAGTCAAGATCTTTTAAATGTTTGTTTCGGTCATAAATGTCGTTGAGCGTTGAAATTTTTAAAACTTTCATCAACAACCATCCCGACAAAGTTCCGAGCATGCCATATTTGTCTGTATTGATTGCTTTTGCAACTTCTTTAGCTGAAACTAACCCCATTTTTTTTTATGTTTGTGGCACGAAACAAAGATAGAAAAAAGTTGTAAACTCCAACAAAGTGTTTTTTTATTTCTTTTTTTGTTATTTCGCTTTAGTCTTTTGTTTTTTATTACTTTTGAAAACAAAAATATTATTTGATGAAAATCATTTCTTACAACGTAAACGGAATTAGAGCAGCCATTTCTAAGGGTTTTATAGCATGGCTTCAAGAAGCCAATCCTGATGTTATTTGTCTTCAAGAAATTAAAGCTAATAAAGATCAAATTCCAGTTAGCGAGATTTCAAATGCGGGATATCCATCTCAGTATTATTTTCCTGCTACAAAAAAAGGATACAGCGGTGTGGCAATTTTATCGAAAACCGAACCAAGAAATGTTGTTTTTGGAACTGGAATTGAACACATGGACTTTGAAGGAAGAAACCTCAGGATTGATTTTGAAGGTATTTCGATAATGAGTTTGTATCTTCCGTCTGGAACAAACATTGAAAGATTGAGTCATAAATTCAAATATATGGATGATTTTCAAGTCTATATTAACAATCTAAAATCAGAAATTCCAAACCTTGTTATTTGTGGTGATTATAATATTTGTCATGAACCAATTGATATTCATGACCCGGTTAGAAACAAAACCGTCTCTGGGTTTTTGCCCGAAGAACGCCTTTGGTTAGACACTTTTATGAAAAATGGATTTGTGGATAGTTTCAGGCATTTCAACAAAGATCCACATCATTATTCTTGGTGGAGCTACAGAGCGGGAGCCAGAAGCAATAACAAAGGTTGGCGTATCGACTATAATTTAGTGAGTGACCATCTGAAAAAAAATCTGAAACGTGCTGTTATTTTACCCGACGCTATCCACTCCGACCATTGCCCAGTTCTTGTAGAACTCGATTTTAAACTTTAACATTAATCTAAAAAACAAAAAAATGATCAAAAAAATTTCACTTTCCTTATTGGTTTTGACTTTAGCAACATCATGTGTTTCTAAGAAAATTTATAACGAATTAGAAAACAAATTCGCTGAATTGAAAAAAGAAAATCGCAAAATTGCCGACGAAAACGAAGAATTAGCCAAAACAAAAACCCAACTTGAAAACGATGCTGCTACTAAAAAAGCAGCTTTTGACAAACTAAAAGCAGAACATGACAAGCTTCAAGCCGATTTTGTAGTTTCAGAAAAAAGCTTGAAAACTTTACAAGCGTCTTATGCAGCACTAGAGAAAAACAGCAATGAATCGCTGCAATCTAACATGGGTAAAAACAGAGAATTATTGGCGCAATTAGAAGCTAAAGAAAAAGCGCTGGCTGCTGAACAAGCAAAATTTAATAAAACCAAATCTGATTTGGCGGATAATTCAAAAAGATTGAGCGAACTAGAAGGAATGATGGCTGCCAAAGATGCCAGCATGAAAAAACTCAAAGAAACACTTTCAAAAGCTTTAAATAGCTTCGAAGGAAAAGGCTTGACTGTTGAACAAAAAAACGGAAAAGTTTATGTTTCTATGGAAAACAAACTTCTTTTCAGTTCTGGTAGTTGGGCTGTCGGAGTAGAAGGGAAAAAAGCGGTAGTTGAAGTAGCAAAAGTTCTTGGTGATAATCCTGAAATTTCTGTTTTAATAGAAGGTCATACAGATAACGATAAATTTGCTGGAGCTGTCGGACAAATTGAAAACAATTGGGATTTATCAACCAAGCGAGCAACTGCAATTGTTAATATTTTAGGTGAAAACCAAAAAGTTAACAAACAAAATCTAACTGCCGCAGGAAGAAGTGAGTTTTCTCCAATTGCACCAAACACAAACCCTGAAGGAAAAGCCAAAAACAGAAGAATAGAAATTATCTTAACTCCAAAACTCGACGAAATTTCTAAAATGCTTAATGAGTTTTAATCTGAAATTAGTTTTTGAATATAGATTTTTGTTAAGTTATGGTGATTCGGATATTTTGGACAATTCC
>CAIXNQ010000070.1 GCA_903920835.1 uncultured Bacteroidota bacterium
GTTTTAATCGAAACCATGCGTAGAGAAGGTTACGAACTTCAAATTGGTCAACCACAAGTTATCATCAAAGAAATTGACGGTAAAAAATGTGAGCCTATTGAAGAATTAACTATTGACTTGCCAGAATCTCTTTCGGGAAGAGCGGTAGAGTTTGTAACGTTACGTAAAGGCGAAATGCTGAGTATGGAAACTAAAGGTGAACGTATGATTATTAAATTCAATATCCCGTCTCGTGGAATTATCGGATTGCGTAATCAATTGCTTACTGCCACTGCTGGTGAAGCCATTATGTCGCACCGTTTTATAGGATATGAGCCTTACAAAGGAGAAATTTCTGGACGTAACAAAGGTTCATTGATTTCTATGGAAAAAGGAAAAGCAATTCCTTATTCAATCGATAAATTGCAAGATCGTGGTAAGTTTTTTGTAGAACCTAATGCCGAAATTTACGAAGGTCAGGTAATTGGAGAAAACTCTCGTGGAGATGATATGTGTGTAAACGTAACGAAAGAGAAAAAACAATCGAATGTTCGTTCTTCTGGAAATGACGAAAAAGCAAGAATTATTCCACCAATTATTTTCTCGCTTGAAGAAGCATTAGAGTACATTCAGAAAGATGAATATGTTGAGGTTACGCCAAAATCTATTCGTTTGAGGAAAATATACCTAACAGAAACAGATAGAAAACGATATAAAATCTAATCTGGTTTTCAATAAAATTAAAATCCCAAAAACTAATTTAGTCTTTGGGATTTTTTTTAAATTTATTTCTTGCCACGAATTCACGAATTTCATTTAATTTTAAATTTCAATTAGCGAATTTGCGGTTGTTGCTTTTTTTTGCCACGAATTCACGAATTTAATTATTTAAAAAATCTGTGTTAATCTAAATAATCTGTGGCTTTAAAAATTTATTTAATTCGTGCATTCGTGGCGATTAGATTTTATTGCCACAGATTAAAAGGATTAAAAGGATTTCAAAATCTGTGTTAATCTTTGTAATCTGTGGCTTCAATTTATCATTTCAATTTGCGAATTTGCGGTTGTGATTTTATCCCACGAATTCACGAATTTTATAATCTGTGTTAATCTGTATAATCTGTGGCTTCAATTTATCATTTCAATTTGCGAATTTGCGGTTGTAATTTATTGCCACGAACTTTGGGATGTTCAATTAGTTTTGAAGTGCATCAAAATCAATCAAAAAACTATTCAAGAATGTTATTGATTTTTGAATGTCATAATGCAAAATTCGATCTTCACTAACAATCGGCACATCTTCTCGGAATGATTTCAAGAACATCTCGATAAATTCACTTGATTTTAGCGGTCTTCTAAATTCAATTGCTTGCGAAGCGTTCATTAATTCAATTGCCAAAATACGTTCTAGGTTGTCCATAATTCGAAGACATTTGGTGGCGGCATTGGCACCCATCGACACATGGTCTTCTTGACCGTTGCTCGACACAATGCTGTCAACGCTGGCTGGAGTTGCCAATTGTTTGTTTTGACTAGCAATGCTGGCAGCAGTATATTGCGGAATCATAAACCCAGAATTTAGTCCAGGGTTGTTCACCAAAAACGGTGGCAAATCTCGCAATCCAGAGATTAACTGATAGGTTCGTCTTTCTGAAATGCTTCCCAATTCTGACAAAGCAATTGCTAAGAAATCTAAAGCTAAGGCTAATGGTTGTCCATGAAAGTTACCTCCGGAAATGATAATATCTTCGCCTACAAAAATATTTGGATTATCTGTTACCGAGTTGATTTCGGTTTTAAAAACTTTTTTCACATAATCAATGGTGTCTTTTGAAGCTCCGTGAACTTGTGGAATACATCTAAAAGAGTAAGGGTCTTGAACGTGTAGTTTTTCTTGAGCAATAATTTGGCTATCTTCTAGCAATTCTGTAATTCTTTGTGCGGTCACAATTTGACCTTTGTGCGGACGAACATAATGTATCAATTCATTAAATGGCTCAAGTCTTCCGTCAAAACCTTCGAGTGAAATTGCCGAAATTACATCTGCTAAATAGGAAAATTTCATTGATTTCAGCAAAATATAACAACCATAAGCACTCATAAACTGGGTGCCATTCAATAATGCCAAACCTTCTTTGGATTGTAAAATTATTGGTTGCCAATTATATTGTTTCAAAACCTCTGAAGAATGTACTTTTTTTCCTTCAAAATAGACTTCTCCTTCCCCTAACAAAGGCAAAGACAAATGCGCTAAAGGTGCTAGATCGCCACTTGCTCCTAGCGATCCTTGATTGTAGATTACAGGAAGAATATCATGGTTGTAAAAATCAATCAAACGCTGAACGGTTTCTAATTGAACTCCCGAATGACCATAACTCAAAGACTGAATTTTGAGCAACAGCATGATTTTTATTATTTCATTTGGCACTTCTTCGCCCGTTCCACAAGCATGAGATTTTACAAGGTTTTCTTGAAGCTGAGACAAGTTATCGTTTGATATTTTTACATTACAAAGCGATCCAAAACCAGTATTGATTCCATATATTGGAGCGTCGTTTAAAGCCATTTTTTTATCTAAATATTCGCGGCATTTTTGAATGTTAACCTTGGCTTCGTCTGATAGTTCTAATGTCTTGTGATGTTCAATAATTTCTTGCAACATCTCTAAACTCAATACTTCAGAACTGATATAATGTATATGCTCCATTTCATGTTTAATTTGAGGTCAAAAATCCGCAAACATTAATTAAAATACAACTATTTTGGAGTCTATTTTTATGAATTTAATAATAATAAAAGATTTTGAATCATCATAATTTAATAAATTGAATGTACTAGACTCTATATTTATTTATTTCACAAAAACACAACAGAAACTTTTTTAAATAACAAAAAATAGTACTTTTGAAACCAATGGTAAATTAATGAAAAATTTATTATAATTTATTCACAACCAATTTAATGGCAGTAAATTACATTGGTATTCAGACTTCTAAAACAAAAACACTTTATGTTGTATAAATTTAAAATAATCCAAATTTATGCACTTTCAAAAGAGAGAATACAAATTTTTATGTTCTACACAAAAGTCAAAAAAATAATAAAACTATGATCGTATTAAAATTCGGCGGAACATCAGTTGCCAACGCACAAAACATTCAAAAGGTAATTGAAATAGTTAACCAAAAATCAAAAGAAAATAAACTTGCAGTTGTAGTTTCTGCATTGAGCGGCATCACCGATATGCTAATAAATACTTCTAAAAAAGCAGCAACAAAAGACGAAACCTATAAAACCAACATAGAAGAAATCAAACAAAAACATTTTGATGCAATAGCTGATTTAGTAGATTCGGCAAATCAAAATCAATTATTGATTAAAATTAATAGTCAAATAAACCAATTACAAACATTGCTTGATGGTTGTTTTCTTTTGGGAGAATTATCTCCAAGAACAGCCGATGCTATTGCGGGATTTGGTGAATTATTGTCATCTCAGATTATTGCTACAGCATTACAACAAACCATTCCGAATAGTACTTTTAAAGACAGTCGTGAATTGATTAAAACCAATGCTAACTTCGGAAAAGCTTCTGTTAATTTTGAGATTTCGAATCAACTAATTGCTGGTTTTTTTGCTAGTAATAAATCGCAAGTGGTTATTTTGCCTGGATTTATCGCTTCTTCGGAAGATAATAATACAACAACTTTAGGGCGTGGTGGTTCCGATTACACTGCTGCAATTATTGCTAAAGGCGTGAATTCTTCATCACTAGAAATTTGGACAGACGTAAACGGAATGTTTACGGCTAATCCGAAAATCGTTAAACAAGCAAAACCCATCGAGTCAATTTCTTATCAAGAAGCGATGGAATTGTCTCATTTTGGAGCTAAAGTGTTGTATCCGCCAACTATTCAGCCTGTTTTAAAAGCAAATATTCCTATTTGGATTAAAAATACATTCGAACCAGAAGCTTATGGAACTTTGATTTCGAGTAATCCAGATGCTAACGCAAATCCAATTAAAGGAATTTCTCATATAGACAATATTGCACTTTTGACTTTAGAAGGTTCAGGAATGATTGGAGTTGCAGGTTCTTCAAAACGTTTATTTGAAGTGCTTTCGCAAAACAACATTAATGTTGTTTTTATAACACAAGCATCATCTGAACATTCTATTTGTATCGGAATTGTAAACACAGATGCTGATAAGGCTAAGGCAGCTATAGATAACGCTTTTGAACTAGAAGTTGCACAAAGTAAAATTGATCCTTGTATCGTTGAAAATGACTTGTGTATAGTAGCATTGGTCGGAGAAAGTATGAAAAACCATCAAGGTTTGAGCGGAAAAATGTTCAGTACTTTAGGTAAGAATAATGTCAACATTCGTGCAATTGCTCAAGGTGCTTCAGAAAGAAACATTTCAGTAGTAATCAATGAAAAAGATGTTAAAAAGGCTTTGAATACTTTACACGAACGATTTTTTGAAGACAATACGAAGCAGTTGAATCTTTTTGTAATGGGCGTCGGAAATGTGGGAGAAAAATTCATTGACCAAATTAACCAACAAAAGAAATTCTTAAAAGAAAATCTAAAAATTAATTTACGAGTTATTGCCATGTCAAATTCCAGAAAAATGGCTTTTGATGAGGAAGGAATGAATTTGAAGGATTGGAAATCTTCATTAGAAAATGGAACAACTGCCAATGTAAATGAATTTATTTCAAAAGCAAAAGAATTGAACTTACGCAATAGCATATTTGTTGATATAACCGCAAATGGCGACATTGCATCTATTTATGATCAGTTTTTAAGACAAAATATTGGTGTGGTTACTTGTAATAAAATTGCTTGTTCGTCGCAATACAACAACTATAAAAATCTAAAATTTTTATCCAGAAAATATAATGCTCCATTCTTATTTGAAACCAATGTTGGCGCAGGATTGCCAATTATTGATACCCTAAAACATTTAATTGCTTCAGGCGATAAAGTAAATAGGATTAATGCGGTTTTATCGGGAAGTTTGAATTTTATTTTCAATAATTTTGGTGACTCTTATAATTTTCATGATGTTGTAAAAGAAGCCGGAGTACAGGGATTTACAGAACCCGACCCAAAAATTGATTTAAGTGGGGTTGATGTGGCTAGAAAGATTCTAATTCTAATCAGAGAAAGCGGTTATGAAATGGAAATGGAACATATTGAAAACAATTCGTTCTTGCCTAAAGAATGTATGGAAACTACAAATAACGAAGACTTTTTTAAATCATTAACCAAACACGCCTCACATTTTGAAAACCTTTTAGCAAAAGCTAAAGCAAAAGAGTGTAGATTGAAATTTGTCGCTTCGTTTGATAATGGAAAAGCCAGCGTTGGTTTGCAATTCATTCCAAAAGAAAGTCCGTTTTACAATTTAGAAGGAAAAGACAATATTGTAGAATTTTATACTGACAGATATGTTGACCAGCCATTAATCATTAAAGGCGCTGGTGCTGGTGCTGCGGTAACTGCATCTGGAATTTTTGCCGATGTGATTAGAATTGGAAATGTGTAGTAAATTCTTTTTCCGTTTTGCAGATTGTTGATGGGCAGGCTTTTTAATATAAAAATTTATGCAGAGGACAAAATTAGGATTAACTATAAATTTGTCTATGGGTCACGAAACCCTGCCTATTGCCAATGTGCTTTTTTTGTCTTTGCTACTGTCCAACGGGTTTAGTTTTACTTTCTGCAAGTTGTTGTTTGATATATGCTTTCAACTCGTCAAAAGTCATATTTTGAGTTTCAGAGCTTATTTTATCTCTGATGTCTCTCATCATTTTTACAGCGTCAAACTGTTTTTCTTTTTTAGTCGTTTCCATAATTTACAAGGTCTTTTGGGCTTCTGATTTCTATTATTGAATAACCAAGTCGCATATTTACAGAATTGTAGCCCTTAATTCTGTCAAGGTTTACGATATGCTTAAAATTCCAACTTGCTAAAACGTCCACTTTGTGAATAGTGGCTAAAGCAATGTGTCGGCAGTCTTCTAAACTTGTTTTACCAACTACTTTTTCGTTGATATATGTGTCCGCCAACTTTATTGCTTCTTCTGTCAATTCTATTCGTTGAAATTTGTCCGTTGGATAATTATGTAAAAGTTGTCGAACATGTTGTGGTGCGTTTAATAATTCAAGGTCAAGAAGGTCAGAAACTACAAAGATTATTTCGTTTTTGTCGAGCCTTTCAAACAGCATAATTGTAGCCTCTTTAAACTCTTCGTCAAAGTAACCACCAACTACCGATGTGTCTATGTAAATTCTCTGTTTCATTTATTCTTTTGTCATTACAAATATATTCAAAAAGGTCTTACTATCAATTATTATTGATGTGATTACGGTCGCTCATAGCTTGCCGCATAACATCTTTAATATATATATGTGCAACTTTGTAAATTAAATTTTGAACTATTAATCAAAACTTAATAGTTCAAAATTTTCTCCATCAAAAACACCATAAGTAAAATAACCAATCCAGTCGCCTAGATTTATATATTCAGAGTTTTCGCCAACTTTAATTATTTTTGGCAAATGTCTGTGACCAAAAATAAAGTAATTATAATGTTTAGTTTCTAATTTTCTTTTGGCGTAAAGTACTAACCATTCTTTATCCTCGCCAAGAAACCGAACATCTTCGGCTCCAGAAATAAGTTTGTTTTTAACAGACAAATAATTCCCTAATTTCATGCCAATATCTGGATGCAACCAACGATAAAGCCATTTTGAAAACGGATGAACAAAAACTTTTTTCATTCTTTTATAACCTTTATCCCCTGGTCCTTTTCCGTCGCCGTGACCAATCAAAAAAGTTTTGTTGTTGAAAGTAAATTCTTTATTGTCACGATAAACTGGAACATTTAACTCTGTTTCAAAATAATCTGCCATCCA
>CAIXNQ010000071.1 GCA_903920835.1 uncultured Bacteroidota bacterium
CTATTTTAAAATATTGCCGTTAAAGTTTTAGCTATTGTCGCTGTTGTTTTGCTATTGCGCGCACGCGCACTGTTATAAAAAACTGACAGCAAGAACCAAAACGCTGACAGCAAAGAGCAAAACGCTGACAGCAGAAGTCAAAAAGCTGACAGCAGAAAGCAAAACGTTAACAGCAAAAGTCAAAACGTTAACAGCAGAAAGCAAAACGCTGACAGCAAGAAGCATGAAACTGACAGCAAAGAGTAAAACTAATAAAACAATAACCTAAACAATAAAAATTGTTAATACAAAAAAAACCTACTGGAAGGTAGTAGGTTTTAGGTAAAAGGTTTTAGGTATTGGGTTTTAGGTTTTAGCCTGACAACCAGCAAACCAATTAATTCATAATTCATAATTACTAAAAAGGGTCACTGAGTTCGCTAACTCTAATTAGTTTTTTGTTTACAAATTCGTCGAGACCGAGTTGTGCCATTTCTCGCCCGTAGCCCGAGCCTTTGGTGCCGCCAAACGGCAAATCGGCTTGAGTCCAGGTAGGGTGATTGATGAAAACCATTCCGGTATCTATTTGATTTGCCACGCGATTGCCACGTTCGATATCTTGCGTAAAGACCGAACCGCCCAAACCGTAGGGCGAATCATTGGCGAGCGCAATGGCGGCGGCTTCGTCTTTCACTTTAAAGAAGAGTGCCACGGGACCAAAAAATTCTTCATAAAAAACAGGGTTTTCTGGAGCCACATCGGTCAAGATTGTGGCTTGCATAAATGCGCCTTCACGATCGACCCTTTTGCCTCCGAGCAAGATTTTTGCGCCACCATCGACCGCTCTTTTTACTTGATCGGCAATTTTTACGGCAGCGGCTTCAGTGCACAATGGACCTAGGTTTGTGGCTGGATCAACAGGGTCGCCCACTACTAGTGCTGCGAGTTTGTTTTTGAACTTTTCTAGAAACTCGTCGGCAATGCTTTCTACAGCAATAAACCTTTTTGAAGCCACGCAACACTGACCGTTATTGTTGATTCTGCCCACCACTGCCCAATCTACCGCTTTGTCGATATCGGCATCTTCGAGAATGATAAACGCATCGCTGCCGCCCAATTCTAGCACCGATTTTTTAATGTGTTTTCCGGCTTCGGTGGCGACGCTTGCTCCTGCAATTTCGCTGCCCGTGAGTGAAATGCCACGAATTCTTTTGTCGGCAATGAGCTTCGTCACTTTTGGAATAGGAAGCAACAAGTTGGTATATAACCCAAGTGGTGCACCAGCTTCTATAAACAGCGCCTCGATAGCCATGGCACATTGCGGCACGTTGGCGGCGTGTTTCACCAAGACGGTGTTGCCTATCATAAGGTTGGGTGCAGCAAAACGCGCCACTTGATAGAACGGGAAATTCCAGGGTTGAATGCCGAGTAAAATTCCAACAGGGCTGTATCTAATGAGTGCTTTTCCGTGCACTGGATTTAGAATTTTATCAGCAAGAAAGCTTTCGGCATTTTTGGCATAATAGTCAAAAATTTCGGCACTCAGTTTGATTTCGCCTTCGGCATGTACTAAAAGTTTTCCCATTTCGAGGGTAATGGTTTGGGCGAGTTCTCTTCGCTTGGCACGCAACAGTCCCGCCACGGTATAGAGCAACTGCGACCGTGTTTGATAATCGGTGTTTTTCCATTCGTTAAAAGTGGTGGTGGCTTGCGCAACAGATTTTTCAAGAGCCGCATCATTTGTTTCATCAAATGATTTAATGACGGCGTTGATGGTAGGATTTATGGTTTGAAATGCCATGATTTTATTTTTGTTAAGTTACTATATTAAACTATTCAACCAACACGTTGTTTCTGTATTTATCGCCTTTTAATGTTTTTAAAAGTAGATTCGCAACAGCTCCTGACGAAGCTGGATTTTGTCCGGTAGTCAATAGACCGTCTTGTTTTACATACGAAGACCAATCGGCACCTTTGGTGTAAATTGCGCCCAGTTTTTTGAGTTCATCTTCTAGCAAAAACGGAACTACTTTGGTCAATTTAACGGCTTCTTCTTCGGTGTCAGAAAAACCAGTGAGGTGCTTTCCTTTAACGAGCGGTTCGCCATTTTCGGCTTTGGCGTGGAGCAATGCAGCCGGCGCATGACACACGAACGAAATCGGTTTTTGATGATTATAAAACCGTTCAATTAATTTAATCGAGTCTTTGTCATTTGCCAAATCCCATAAAGGTCCGTGACCTCCAGGATAAAAAACAGCATCATAGTCTTCGATTTTTACATCGCTAATTTTGATGGAATCGGCAACTTTGTCAATCGTGTCTAAGTCTTTATAAAAACGATTTGTTGATGGAGTTTGTGCCTCTTTCAATTCACTTTTTGGGTCAACAGGAGGCTGACCACCCTTTGGTGATGCTATCGTTATTGTTGCGCCAGCGTCGGCAAGAACATAATAAGGCGTTGCGAATTCTTCAATCCAAAAGCCAGTTTTTTCGGCTGTGTTTCCAAGTGCGCTGTGAGAAGTTAATACAAATAGTATTTTCATTACTTTTTTATTTAAAGATTATGTATTCTGATTTTTAACTAATATATAGACTTATTTATGGTCTAAATTTTTGAAATAGGCAATCTGTCGTTCGTGGTTTTTGGCAGCGTTCAAGGTGTCAAACGTTCCTAAATTTCGCCGCTTTTTGGTTACAGGATTTACGGTCAAAGAATAAATTCTATATTCACCAGACTTTAGTTTGCGTATCATTTTGATTGTATTTGGTTTAGTTTTTTGCTACGAATTTCAAAGAATCTTCGCTAATCAATATAGATTGGTGCTACTAACATGATGTTAGAAAATTTGTGTTATATATTTAATTTGTAGCTGAAAAAATAACGGTGTTGAAATATATCAGCACCGTTACTTGATTTTTAAAGTGCTAAGGCGTAGTAATAATCGACTTCTAAATCGTTTTTAACATGCCATATTCCAGGCGTATTCCAAGCAATTCTACCGGCTTCTTCTTTTTGATACCAAGATTCCACAGTTCCTTTTAGCGTAACGGTAGTTCCAGAGACCGATACTTTAATATCGCTATCATCTACAGACCAACTTCTGGCAATTGCGTTTTCAACATCTTTCTTTTCGATAGCATCGTGGCTTTCAGATTTAATGGTGATGTTGTTGGTAACACCTTTCACACCCGAAAGAAAATTAATGGCACTTTTGGCAGCTTCTTTTTGATAGTTCCAAGGTAGTTCACCACTTAAAGTAACCCAACCGTCTTCAACTTTAACGGCTACTTTGTCGTTGGGCACCGACCAATTTGATTTCAATGCGGTCAAGACTTCGTTAGCGATTTCGGTGTTCGTTTTTGTCCACGAATTCGGAAATTTCACTTCGATTTTTTCGACCAATGCTTTCACACCAATTACTTTTTTAGCGGCATTTTCAGCACATAATTTCTTGGCGTAGCTATCGACTTCGCCAGTTAAAGAAACTATGCCTTCTTTCGCAGTTACGCCAATTTCTGCTGCGTTCAATAACGGTTCCCATTTCATGGCGTTTTGAACGTCTGATTGTAATTCTGAATTGTTTTTCATTTTAATTTAGATAATGTTATCACGGAATTGCAACAACATTACAAAGGTCAGTTCAAAAGCGATTGGGTTTGTTATATAATTTTTTTAATGAATTGCATGATAATGTTGTGGTGTAAGTTTTTTTTGAAGGTAAAAATCAAAGATTATTCAATAGAGTGGGATTGTTTGGAATGGTTACAATTTAAAGGAATCGCACCTTTTAGATCTTATAGATAAATTATTCGCAAAAATCTGTTTTTAAAAAATATATTTTTACGATATTTGTGGATATGAAAAACTGGTCTGATTTATTAATTCATTTAAAATTCCTAATCAAACGAAATCCGGAATGAATAACTTATTGCGTTTAGAAAAAAATCTTAATCAATAACCTATTAAAAAAAATCGAAAATGCCTATTTATCATAAACTTGGAAATATCCCACACAAAAGACATATTCAATTTAGAAAACCCAATGGCGATTTATATTATGAACAGCTCTTTGGCACCGTTGGATTTGAAGGGATGTCAACTAATTCTTATCACGAACACAGACCAACTCAGGTAAAAGAAATCAGAAATTCCTACAGTGTTGCGCCGAAAATCAGTAAAGTTAACAATATTCATTCCTATCGTTTGAAAGGATTTGAGGTCGCACCAGAAGACGATTTTCTAGAAAGCAGAAAAATTGTTTTAACCAATTCTGATTGTCATATTGCACTTGCAGCACCAAGAAAATCTACTACAGATTATTTCTACAAAAACACCGATTCTGACGAAATGCTTTTTATTCATAAAGGCTCAGGAAAACTAAGAACCATTTATGGAAACCTAGATTTTAGTTATGGTGATTACCTAATAATTCCGAGAGGAATAATTTACAAAATAGATTTTGACACCGAAGACAACCGTCTTTTTATTGTAGAATCAAAAGATCCAATTTATACGCCAAAACAATACAGAAACTGGTTTGGGCAGTTATTAGAACATTCTCCTTTTTGCGAGCGCGATATTCGCCGTCCAGAAGAGCTAGAAACTTATAACGAAAAAGGCGATTTTGTTATTAAAGTAAAAAAGAAAGACGAAATTTTTGATATCGTCTATGCCACACATCCGTTTGACGTTATAGGCTATGATGGTTTCAATTATCCTTATGCTTTTTCGATTCATAATTTTGAACCCATTACAGGACGGGTGCACCAACCACCACCAGTGCACCAAACATTCGAAACAAAATCATTCGTGATTTGCTCTTTCGTACCGAGACTTTATGACTATCATCCGCTATCAATTCCTGCACCATACAATCACAGTAACATCGATTCTGATGAGGTTCTCTATTATGTAGATGGCGATTTTATGAGTAGAAACGATGTAAAGCCTGGTCATATTTCATTACACCCAGCAGGAATTCCGCATGGCCCACACCCAGGAGCTGCCGAAAGAAGCATCGGAAAAAAAGAAACACAAGAGTTGGCAGTAATGATTGACACTTTTAAACCCTTAATGATTACAGAAACCGCTGCTGCAATTGCAGACAACAGCTATTATTTGTCTTGGTTAGAATAACATTAAAAAATTAAATACATGAACAATGAATTAAAATCCGTGGAATACGGACTGGAAAAAATATTTGAAGGCGCACAAGATTTCTTACCTCTTTTCGGAACAGATTATATTGAATTTTATGTAGGAAATGCAAAACAAGCAGCGCATTTTTATAAAACCGCATTTGGATTTCAATCGCTTGCCTATGCAGGATTAGAAACAGGACTTAAAGACCGAAGTTCGTATGTCTTGAAGCAGGACAAAATTAGATTAGTTTTAACAACAGCATTAAACAGCAGTTCCCCAATTGGCGAACATGTAAAAAAACATGGCGATGGTGTTAAAATAATTGCACTTTGGGTCGATGATGCTCGATCTGCATTTGAAGAAACTACCAAACGTGGCGCAAAAGTTTTCATGGAACCAACCGTTGAAAAAGACGAAAATGGCGAAGTTGTTAGAGCAGGAATATATACTTATGGCGAAACAGTACATCTTTTTGTTGAACGAAAAAATTATTCAGGAATATTTTTACCAGGGTATCAAGAATGGAAATCAGATTATAATCCAACAGCTGTTGGATTAAAATATGTAGATCACATGGTGGGCAATGTTGGTTGGAACGAAATGAATACTTGGGTAAAATGGTATGAAGACGTTATGGGATTTGTTAATTTTCTTTCTTTTGACGATAAACAAATCACCACGGAATATTCGGCATTGATGTCAAAAGTAATGAGTAACGGCAATGGCAGAATTAAGTTTCCGATAAACGAACCTGCTGAAGGAAAAAAACGTTCCCAAATAGAAGAATACTTAGACTACTACGAAGGTTCAGGTGTTCAGCACATTGCAGTAGCAACTGACGATATTATTAGCACAGTTTCTCAAATGAGATCGAGAGGAATTGAGTTTTTAAGTACACCGCCACAAGCTTATTATGATGCAATTCCAGATCGATTAAAAAATCATATTGCTAATTTTAAAGAAGATATAAATAAATTACAAGAACTCGGAATCATGATCGACGCCGATGAAGAAGGATATTTGTTGCAAATTTTCACAAAACCTATCGAAGACCGTCCAACTTTATTTTTTGAAATCATTCAACGTATGGGTGCAAGAGGTTTTGGAGCAGGCAATTTCAAAGCATTATTCGAATCTATCGAAAGAGAGCAAGAAAAAAGAGGAACTTTATAAAAAATACTCCTTTTTTTTATGAATAATATAAAAACATATTCCGCAACAAACTTTTTTGTATTAATAAAGTGTTAAAGTTGAAGTTTTGTTGAATAATTATCAAAAACCAACATATATTTGTCACCAGAAAGATAGAGGAGTGGTTACCTTTATTTTTTTATAAATTTTCATAATTTATAATTTTTTGGTTGGTTAATAGCATAAAAACTCGGTCATTTGTTGACTGGGTTTTTTTGTTTTAATACATTTGGAACAAATTTTTAAAGTGTAGCAATATAATTTAAGGTTATGAAAAAAGTACTTTTGTTAATAACAGTCTTTTGGACAACGGTTAGTTTTGATATACAAAAGGAATCAGCTTATGATTCGGGCGAGTGGTTTAAATTCAGAATTCATTATGGACTTATAAATGCGGGCTACGCCACTTTAGAACTAAAAGAATCAGTAAGAAATAACAAAAAAATATTTCATGCTGTTGGCAATGGCTACTCCACTGGAATGACAAAATTATTTTTTAAAGTAGAAGACAATTACGAAAGCTATTTTGATAAATTAACAGGAAAACCCTATCAATACGTTAGAAAAATAAACGAAGGAGGATATACTAAAAACCAAGAAGGCTTTTTTAATCAAGACAGCAACAAGATATTAGTTAAAGATTATAAAAACAATACCGAAAAAACCTTTGCTGTTTCAGAGAATGTTCAAGACATTATTTCTACATTTTATTACCTTCGAAATAATCCAAACGTTGACAAGTTAAAGGTCGGTGAATCTATAGCAGTTGATATGTTTTTTGATGATGAAATTACAAAATTTAAGTTAAAATTTATCGGTCGGGAAGATTTAGACACTAAATTTGGAACCATACCAACCATGATTTTTAGACCAATGGTTCAAACAGGAAGAATTTTTAAAGAACAAGAAAGCGTAACGGTTTGGATTTCAGACGACGATAATAAACTGCCAATTTGTATTAAAGCGAGTTTGGCAGTCGGTTCTCTAAAAGCTGATTTAGACAGTTTTAAAGGTCTAAGAAATTCATTTAGCATCAAAGCAAATCCCTAATGAATGACATTTTAAATAAATTAGAACAAAAGTTCGACGCAATTAATCAAAAAACCGAAACTCATTTAGAGGGACTTTTATGGTCAAAA